>JAQWTF010000028.1:0-27320 GCA_029242825.1 Flavobacteriaceae bacterium
TAAGGTTTAATTATATTTGCATGGGCAAGTCCTATACGACCAGCTCCTGCAGAATCCCCCAGGGTGGGAACACAGCAAGGGTATGTGGTTGTAGCGGTGCGATGTAGGTAGCTTGCCCTTTTTTTTGTTTCTTTGTTTACATAAACAGATATGAAACCCCTCCCCATAATTTTTATCACAGGTGCTTCTTCAGGAATTGGAAAATCCATTGGTATATACCTCACTGAAAAAGGCTGTAAAGTATACGGAACAGCTAGAAATCCAGACCAATACAAAGATTTTAACCATTTTCGTTTACTCGCCTTAGATGTTTCTAAACCAGATACAATACAGGCTGCTGTGGATGAAGTCTTATCTCTTTCTGGGCGTATAGATGTTTTGATAAATAATGCTGGAGTGGGCATCACAGGTCCCTTAGAAGAGACCCCATACGAGGCTATTGACCATTGTTATGATACAAATTTCAAAGGACCAATGCGGGTCATTGAAGCGGTATTGCCTGCTATGAGAAAGCAGCAATCGGGATTGATTATTAATATTACATCCATTGCTGGAGCGATGGGATTACCATACAGAGGTATTTACTCTGCTTCAAAAGCTTCTTTGAGTATTATTACAGAAACTTATAGCATGGAGCTTAAACCTTTTGGTGTGCACTGCTGTACTTTAGCCCCCGGTGACTTTGCGACTAATATTGCCGCAGGCCGATACCACGTTGCCGCTAAAAAAACATCCCCTTACCATCCTTTTTATCAGCAGAATCTCGATCAGATGAATACTCATGTTTCCGAAGGCTCAGATCCTATTGAAGTTGCGAAATCTGTATACAAAATAATGAATGCCAAGCAGCCTAAAGTTCATTATGTGGTGGGGAGTCCATTGCAGAAATTTTCTTTAGTACTCAAGAAACTACTGCCTAGCAAAGTATTCGAAAAGATGCTTTCAAAGCATTATAACTTGTAAAATATTTTTTGATTAAAGTCAATGACTTATATTTAGTCTTTATAACATTTATTAATCCTTTCCTTTAAAACAAATCACATGAAATTTTTTATAGACACCGCCAATTTAGATCAGATTAAAGAAGCTCAAGACTTAGGTATTTTAGACGGTGTAACCACCAATCCTTCTTTAATGGCTAAAGAAGGCATTACAGGGCAGGACAATATTTTAAAGCATTATGTGGCTATATGTGATATTGTAACTGGAGATGTCTCTGCAGAAGTTATTGCAACAGATTTTGAGGGTATGGTTAAAGAGGGAGAGGCTTTGGCAGCACTGCATTCACAAATTGTAGTGAAAGTGCCCATGATCAAAGAAGGTATAAAAGCAATTAAATATTTTTCAGACAAAGGAATTAAAACCAACTGTACATTAGTCTTTTCTGTTGGTCAAGCGTTATTAGCTGCAAAAGCTGGAGCTACTTATGTCTCTCCATTTATAGGTCGTCTGGACGACATTGCTACAGATGGTTTAAATCTTATCGCAGAAATAAGACAGGTATATGACAATTATGCTTTTGAGACTCAAATATTAGCAGCATCTGTAAGACATACTATGCATGTCATTGATTGTGCCAAGATTGGAGCAGACGTTATGACCGGTCCATTGTCTTCGATAGAAGGTTTATTAAAGCATCCATTAACAGATATAGGTTTGGCCCAATTTTTAGCAGACTACAAAAAAGGTAATTAATAGTTCAGGTTTAAAATATCTGCAAAACCATTTACAATACGTCCGTTTTCAATGATAATGCTTTTATTCATGTGGTCAATAACCAAACTCGTTTTGAGTATTTCATAATCTTCCGACCTATATTGATTTGCTTTGTTTAGTTGATAAAGCTCCATCATGCTTTGCCATTGATTGTAGTCTGTGCTTCGATTAATCCCTATAAAAGTGTGTTCCGGATATTGGGAGGCTATACTGTTTAGCCTTGCTTGAACATTCTTAAAATGGTTTTCATGTTTGGCGCTCCAGAAGTAAAATATCACTTTTTTATCTTTAGAGATGTCATTCAATCCAATAGACCTGCCATCTGAATTTTGCACCATAAGATTAGGAATACTATTGTTGGGCTGTAGATTATTAATATCCTTATACAATTGGTCAATCTCATCCATGTGTGTATTGACCGGACTATATGCTTTAAATGTCTCCATAAAACTCAAAGTGTTTTCTGGTGTATCTCTTACCTTAAGTAAATAGTGCATCACTACATTTCTATAAAGATTGTCTTTTAGTTTTTTCTCCTGAATTAAACTGTCTATGAGTTTTAGCTTGTGCTCGTTAAAATGAATGGCCCCTTTGGTATCTGAGCTGTTTAGACAAAATTCCTTACATTCCATATAAGCCAAATTACCTAAATGGTATTTCATGAAGTTATAATAAGGCCTAAAGTAAATGAGGTCCTTGTTATTGAGACTCAGCTCTTTTCTGTAGGAATAAAATTTTGAAGGAATATTGTGTAGGTTTTCCTCATGTGTCGCTCTCTTGTGGTAAAAAGGATATTTTTCTTTGTAGATAAATGCATTGTAATCTATAGTTGCATTGATCAATGCAGTAGCTCTAGGAGATAGAGATACCTCTTTGAGAAGCGAGGATAGTTGTTGCAACTTCTCATGTCTAATAGATTCAATTTTCTCATTGAACACATCGGGTTCTAATTGAAAATATTGATCTACAATTCGATCGTCTTCCTCGTTTGCAAGAAACAATTCTACAATAAAATTGTTTATTTCTTCTCCTTTGCCAGAAAATACAATAGATTCATCGAATTCTAAAGTATTAAGCCTCAGATTAAGACTATCTCCTTTTTCTAAATATACATAATGAAACTGAGGACTGTGATCAAAGTGGTAAAGTCCCTCAGATTCGGCTGTAAAATTAATTTTAAAGCGATTGCTTCTGTCTAACTTAGCAGAATCAATGACTTGGTCGTCTTTAAACAACACTACATAAGGGCTGGTAGGATTGACAATTTCTCCTCCAAAATATACGGGTGAAGGGCGTTTGTCAATAACACCGCAACTGTATGCAAAAATGCAGACTAATATTAAGAGACCTTTTTTCATAAATAATCCTATGACACAAAGGTACAAATGGACCATAGCCAATATTGTTAAGGTCAAGTTAAATTACCTAACACTAGAGACTTATTACGACCCCGCTTTATAACTATTCTTATTTATTAGTAGCCATAAACAAAGCCCAGCAAAATTTAAATTAATACTTTTGCAAAAACTTTAAATACTTCTATGTTATCAGTATCTAATTTATCCATTCAATTTGGGAAACGCGTATTATTTGACGAGGTGAACGTAGCCTTTCTTCAGGGCAATTGCTACGGGATTATTGGCGCAAATGGTGCGGGAAAATCTACTTTTTTGAAGTTCTTATCCAAACAGTTAGAACCAAGCTCGGGCCACGTTCATTTAGAGCCAGGGAAACGTATGTCTATCTTAGAGCAGAATCACAATGCTTACGACAGTAATACCGTGCTTGAAACTGTGGTAAAAGGGAACAAACCTTTATTCGATATTAAAAATGAAATAGACAGCTTATATGCTGATTATGACGACAAACACGCAGACAGAATAGGGGAGTTGCAGGTACAATTTGAAGAGATGAATGGTTGGAATGCAGATAGTGACGCTGCTGCAATGCTCTCTAATCTTGGTATTAATGAGTCTTTTCATTATACTTTAATGTCAGATTTAGACCCGAAATTAAAAGTAAGGGTATTGTTAGCACAAGCCTTATTTGGCAATCCAGATGTATTGATCATGGATGAGCCTACTAACGACTTAGATTATGAAACCATCTCATGGTTAGAAAATTTTCTGGCAGATTATGAAAATACGGTTATAGTTGTATCTCACGACAGACACTTTTTAGATGCAGTCTGTACTCATATTGCAGATATTGATTTTGGAAAATTAAACCTTTATTCAGGGAATTACACCTTTTGGTATGAGAGTAGCCAGTTGGCTTTAAGACAAAGAGCACAACAAAACAAAAAAGCAGAAGAGAAGGCCAAAGAGCTTCAAGAGTTTATTATGAGGTTTAGCGCTAACGTGGCAAAAAGTAAGCAAGCTACCTCTAGAAAAAAAATGCTTTCAAAATTAAAAGTAGACGACATTAAACCCTCTTCGAGAAGGTACCCTGCTATTATTTTTGAGAGAGAAAGAGAGGCGGGAGACCAAATCTTAAATGTGGAAAATTTGAGTGCATTTTCTGAAGATGGCGATTTGTTGTTTAAAGGAGTAGACTTAAACCTCGCTAAGGGAGATAAGGTGGTTGTTTTTTCTAAAGATGCCAGAGCTACCTCTGCTTTTTATGAAATTATCAACGGTAATAAAAAGGCGGAAAGTGGCCAATATCAATGGGGTGTTACAACCAATCAATCTTATTTACCAGCAGATAATTCGGAGTTTTTTAAAACAGAAAGTAATTTGGTAGATTGGTTGAGACAGTGGGCTAAAACCGAAGAGGAAAGAGAAGAAGTACATATAAGGGGGTTTCTTGGGAAAATGTTATTCAGTGGAGAAGAAGCATTAAAGAAAGCCACTGTTTTGTCTGGAGGAGAAAAAGTAAGGTGTATGCTCAGTAGAATGATGATGCTTCGCGCAAATGTACTTATGTTAGACGAGCCAACAAATCATTTAGATTTAGAGAGTATTACTGCATTTAACAACTCTTTGAAAACTTTTAAAGGAACTTTATTAATGACCACTCATGATCATGAGTTTGCTCAAACAGTAGCCAATAGGGTAATTGAAATAACTCCTAGAGGGGTTATAGATAGGTACCTCAGTTTTGACGATTATATGTCAGATAAGGATATTAAGGTGCAACGAGAGAAAATGTATCAGCTATAGTCATAGTATAAAAAAAAACGCCTTCTTTAAGAAGGCGTTTTTTTTTATCTAAGCGTAGCTTCCAAGTCTCTTTCAAAAGCAGATTGAAGCTTATGCATAATTTTATCTATTTGCTTTTCTTCTAGTGTCGCATTTTGGTCTTGGAGTACAAAATTAACCCCGTAAGATTTTGTGCCTTCGGGTAAATTTTTTCCTGTATACACGTCAAATAAGCCCACTTCTTTTAAATATTTTTTCTCAGCATTTTTAGCTGTTTGAGCGACCTTCTCAAAGGTCACATTGTTTTTGACCAATAGGGCAAAATCTCTAGATACTTCAGGAAACTTCGAGATTTCTTTAAACTTCACCGTTTCTTTTGTAAGTGATTTAAGCATTGCATCCCAATTAAAATCAGCATAAAGGACTTCTTGTTTTATGTCTAATTTTTTAAGAAGCTTATTGGAGAGCACCCCAAAAGTAACAAGAGTTTCCTTTCTACCATTGTAGCTTATGCCTTCAGAAAAAAGATCAGAAGAGGCTTCTGAGATTTTCCATTTTTGAATGCCTAGCCTTTCTAGTATGTTTTCAACGACAGATTTAAGGTCAAAGAAACTGAGCTTTTCATCTGAGCCTAACCAATTTTCAGGAGCTTTCTTACCTGTCATTAAGATGCTTAAATGCTTGTGCTCTATTCTGTTCTCTTCTATTTGGTGGTAAGTCTTACCAAATTCAAATAGTTTTAAACGATTTGTTTTTCTATTAATATTATAGGAAACAGTTTCTAACCCCGTAAATAACATTGAAGTTTTTAAAATACTTAAATCATTACTCAATGGATTCAATATACTTACTGACTGCTGTAGATCAGTATCTTGAGTGTATTCTAGTGGCTTAGGAGAAGTGAGAGAGTTCGTTAAAATCTCATAAAAACCCTGTGCTGCTAATGAATCACCAATTTTATTTTGAATAATATGATCTGCCTTTGGGTCTGTATAAGCGATAGAAGCATTTATTTTTTTTGAGAAATGAATATTGTTGTACCCATAAACCCTTAAAATTTCTTCAATAACGTCTACTTCTCTTTGAACGTCTACCCTGTAAAAAGGAATGGTTAACCCCAGACCAGATTCTGTTACATTATTCACACGTATTTCTAGTGAGCTCAAAATACTCTTAATAGTATCTGTAGGGATTTCCTCTCCTATGAGCGAATATATTCTCTTAAAGGTTAAAAACACTTGGTAATTTTCCTCTTTTTTCGGGTATAGATCTACAATGTCAGAACTTATTTGCCCCCCTGCTAATTCTTTAATGAGTAGCGCTGCTCTTTTTAAAGATTCTTCTACAAGGTTAATATCTATACCTCGTTCAAACCTAAAAGAAGCATCTGTACTCAATCCATGCCTCTTGGCAGATTTTCTGATGGATACAGGATTAAAATAGGCAGATTCTAGAAAAATAGCTGAAGTTTTTTCGGTCACTCCTGAATCTTGCCCTCCAAAAACACCCGCTAGACAGAGGGGTTTTTTTGCGTCACAAATCATTAAATCCTCAGAAGACAACTGTCTTTCAATACCGTCCAGTGTAGTAAACTTAGTCCCTTCCTTAAGTGTTTTAACGACTATTGTTTTTCCTTCAATTTTATCTAAATCAAAAGCGTGTAGTGGTTGTCCTAATTCATGCAGCACATAATTTGTTGCATCTACAACATTGTTTATAGGATTAAGCCCAATAGCTTTAAGCCTGTTTTTTATCCAATCAGGACTTTCCTTTACTGTTAAATCACTAATAGTAATACCAGAATATCTTGGCGCTAATTCTGGTGTGTCTACTTTAACTTGAATAGTAGAAAGCCTATTGTCAACAGAAAACTGCATCACTGAAGGTGTGATAAGTTCTTTAGATACACCTTGTTGTTTTAAACCAGCTTTTAAATCTCTAGCTACACCAAAATGACTCATGGCGTCTGCTCTATTAGGTGTTAATCCAATTTCAATGACCTCATCTCTCACTACATTAAAGACGCTGCTGCAAGGGGTACCCTCTTTGAGGTCGTTTTCTAAAATTAAAATTCCATCATGACTTTGTCCTAAACCAAGTTCATTTTCAGAACAAAGCATACCATGGCTTTCTTCTCCTCTAATTTTTCCTTTTTTTATGACCCAAGCTTCTCCTTCTGGAGTGTATAGTGTAGTGCCAATTGTGGCTACTGCAACTTTAATTCCCTTGGTAACGTTAGGAGCGCCACAAACAATTTGTAAGGTGGTGTCGTTTCCTATAGCTACTTTAGTTAACTGTAATTTGTCTGCGTTAGGATGTTTTTCACAACTCAGTACATGTCCCACTACAACACCTTGTAGCCCTCCTTTAATAGATTCAAAAGGTACTACGCCCTCTACTTCGAGGCCTAAATCTGTCAATAATTGAGATGTTTTTTCTACATTCCAATCAGTTGCAATAAATTCTTTAAGCCAGTTGTATGATATTTTCATAGTAGTGTAATAATAAAGCCACAAATATAAACATTGCAACTTATAGGGGTCCTATGTAAATCTATAAAAATATAAGAATTTGTTGCATTTGAGCCCCTGATTTTTTATGAATAACTAACTCTGGGCTCATTAAATATAAAAAACGATTGATCTAAATAATGGTAGATTTTCCTAGATCTATATTCTCGTCATTCAACACTCCTATGTCTTCTGAATCAATAATAGCAGCAGCCAAATAATCCCCTAATTGGTCACAGTTAATGCCTTTTGGTAGCCGGTCTGAGCAAGTAAACATAGCTCTTTCACCTGCACTATTAACAGCCATTTGAATGGCTCCAGCTTCTTCCTGCAGCCCAAATCTAGAGAGTAGTAATGCCAATGAATAAATTAGAGGGATAGGGTTGCTCTTGTTCTTAAGCGAAGGGTGTATTTCCTCTAATGGTTCAAAAAGATTTACGCCAATTCCCATATGACCACAGGGAAGTAGGCTGGCTAGTCCAAATAAATTATTATTTAAACTGTTGACAATATTTCCATGTGCGCGATCGGTAAAAATACAATCTAAGTCTTCAGGGGTTTTCAGTACAGTTTGTATAATTACAGAAATATCACACATAAATGTCTTAACCATGGGGTAACTAGGGGCAATCTCAGCGACAGATTTTTCCCAAATAGATTTTTTATAAGGCCCTTCAGGTATGGCAATATATAATTTTTGATTTCTATTCTTGGCGGTCTTAAAAGCCAAATGAAACAGTTGGTTTACACTTTGAATATTAGAGTGAAAGCTATCTACACCAGACTTAGTAGCCATTTCTACAGCTGCATACTTTCCTGCTTTAAGTGCAGAAAAAACCACAATATCTACATTTTTATCCGAAGCATATTCCCCTATATTAACTTGTTTGGGGAAGGGAAGAGTAGGCAAAACACTTGCATAACAATCAAAAATATCAAGTGTGTTAGTTTTAACAGCTTCTTTTGAAATATGGCATCCATTTTTTGAAACAGGAAACGCACTTAATATAGCATCTGAATTTTTACAACTATTTATAGTTGCTTGGTCTAATAGCGCCAAGTTGTTTCTAAACTCAGGGGCAAAAGTATGTATCGTAAAAAGATGGTTGTAGTTTTCTTCAATAGCGCGAATACATTTAACCACCTGATCCATAGCGGTGTTTTCTTCTCCTTGATGTGTTAAAATCGCTACCTTTAAGTTCATAAATTTCCAGTAATTAACAGCACCTTAAAATTCAAAACCTGACTGAGCCATAATTTCGTGAATGCCTTCATCTGTGACCTCTTTATGAGAATCTGCATAATCCAAAAACAAGGCGTAAATTTTATCTAATTGTATTTTGGTCAGCTCATAGCCCACATTTTTTGATCTATAAGCCAAAGCAGCCCTGCCACTTCTAGCAGTTAAAACAATGGAAGATTCTGTGACGCCAACTTCAGCAGGGTCAATAATTTCGTAAGTCTCCCTATTTTTAATGACACCATCTTGATGAATTCCAGAACTGTGAGCAAACGCATTGGCACCAACAATAGCCTTGTTAGGCTGAACCATCATCCCCATGTTTCTAGAAACCATTATACTAGTGTCATTGAGTAGCTGGCTGTTAATATTAGTATCTAACATTAAATTTGGGTGCTGTCTCATAATCATCACTACTTCTTCTAGTGCAGTATTTCCAGCCCTTTCTCCAATGCCATTTATAGTACACTCAATCTGTCTTGCTCCATTTTGGATTCCGGCAATGGCATTCGCAGTAGCCAACCCTAGGTCATTGTGACAATGGCAAGATAAAACTGCTTTGTGAATACCTGTGACATGCTCCTTTAAAAATTTAATTTTAGCGCCGTATTCCTCAGGCAAACAATATCCGGTGGTGTCGGGAATATTAAGTACCGTAGCACCAGCTTTAATGGCAGCTTCACATACCCTAGCCAAAAACTCATTGTCTGTTCTACCAGCATCCTCAGCATAAAACTCAACATCTTCTACAAAAGTTTTGGCATAAGAAACGGCGGCAACAGCCCTTTCAATAATGGCTTCTCTATTGGAATTGAATTTGAATTTTATATGTGAATCAGACGTACCAATACCGGTATGAATTCTAGGCTTTTTAGCATGTTTAAGTGCTTGCGCAGCTACTTCAATATCTTTTCTAACAGCTCTTGTCAATCCACAGACAGAAGCGTTTTTCACCAATTTTGATATTAAATTAACTGAATTAAAATCACCAGGTGAAGACACAGGGAATCCAGCCTCAATAATATCTACACCTAATTCGTCTAGTCTCGCAGCTATTTCTAGTTTTTGAGGGGTGTCTAATTTACAACCAGGAACCTGTTCGCCGTCTCTCAAAGTGGTGTCAAAAATAAATACCTTGTCTTTACTCATTATATTTCCGTAATTTGGTCTTACTAACGAAGATAATAATTGCTAGTGAGTAAACCGAATTTTAGTATTTGTTTTACAATACACAGTGCCAATGGACCTTTGTTAAGTCACTTATATTCAACAGATTAGTACTTTAATAATACGATGACAAATCTACATAAAGACCCTTTATTTGTTTTAGTTAAATCACTTTCAAAATCTGAAAAAAGACAATTCAAACTTTATGTAGGTAGATTGGGTGTAAACACAGATGCAAAATTTTTGGCCTTATTCAATCTTTTAGATCGTGCAAAGCAATATGAAGAAGCTGTAATTCTAGAGAGTGGCATTGTCAAAAAAACCCAATTATCTAATTTAAAAGCGCATTTATACAAGCAAATATTAATATCGTTAAGACTGAATCCAGTCAATCAAAATATTAGGGTTCAGTTAAGAGAGCAACTGGATTTCGCGACCATTTTGTATCAAAAGGGGTTGTACAAACAGAGTTTAAAAATATTAGAGAAAGCCAAGACACTCGCTATTGAGCAACAAGAAAAAAATATCGCTTATGAGATAGTTGAGTTAGAAAAAGTCATAGAAACCCAATATATCACTAGGAGTATTCCAGACAGAGCACAAGAATTGGTCACACAGTCTAGCCGGCTGTCTTTTGAAAACAATATGGCTAGCAAATTGTCTAATTTGTCCTTAGAATTATATGCTATGATGCTTAAAGTGGGCTATGCTAGATCAGATGAAGACTTGACTAAAATTACTTCTTACTTTCATGAAAATTTACCAGAACATCACATAGATGAATTGGGTTTTAGAGAAAAACTTTGGTTGTATAAAGCGCATCTTTGGTATAGTTTTCTCACACAAGACTTCCTCTCTAGTTACAAATATGCCAGTAAATGGGTACAGTTATTCGCTGATCAAAAAGATATGATACAATTGCATCCTGTCTTCTATATCAAAGGGAATAACTATTTGTTAGAATCACTTTTCCACGTCAAGTACAGCTCACAGTTTAAAGAGACACTAGACCATATGGAGGCAGTATTACAGAGTGACTTTTTTCCTAAAAATGACAATATAAGCGCGCTGTCATTTTTGTATTTAAATTCAAATAAATTAAACCTTCATTTTCTGGAAGGTACTTTTAAGCAAGGTTTATATTTAGTCCAAGCCATTAATTATGGTATAGACAAACACCAAGACAGGTTGGACCAACATCACATAATGCTGTTGTATTATAAAATTGCCTGTTTGTTTTTTGGGGTAGGGGATCACAAGAATTGTATTGTATATTTAAAGAAAATAATTCAAAACAAACACCTCAAAATGCGAGAAGACCTGATGTGCTTTGCCAGGGTGTTGAGTCTTGTGGTTCATTACGAATCTGGGATGGATTATCATTTGGAAATTCAACTTAAAAGTACTTATAAGTTTCTACTAAAGATGAACGACCTTCATGCAGTACAAAAAGAAATGATTGTGTTTTTGAGAAATTTGGGCCAAATATACCCATCTGATTTACAAGATGCATTTAAAAAACTGCACACCAAACTCAAGGTTTATGAAGACCACCCTTTTGAGAAAAGGGCTTTTTTATATCTAGATATTCTCTCCTGGTTAGAAAGTCATTTAAGTGGTAGGCCTGTGGCCGATATTATTAGAGAAAAAGCCTTGTCAAAAATAAGATAAGCCTAGCTTTCAATAAAAAAATAAGCTCAATTAACTCTCACAGGCCGACCAAAGTGCTTCCTTTGGTGTAGGTGCAGTGATAGAAATAGCTGTTTTTTTAACAGGATGTTCAAAGAATAAATGTCTAGCATGCAGGTGAATACTCCCATCAGGGTTAGATCTTGAGGCGCCGTATTTTAAGTCTCCTTTTATACAACAACCTATAGCAGATAATTGCGCCCTAATTTGATGGTGTCTGCCTGTGTATAATTGTATTTCTAAAAGGGTATATCTGTCTAGCTCCTTGATAAGACTGTATTTGAGTTTAGCCAATTTGGCATTTGGAACTTCTTTATTATGGGCGTAGGATTTATTCTGTTTTGTATTGCGAACCATCCAATGCGTCAATGTTTCAGATTCATTTTTTGGGGAAGGTCGTACCAAAGCCCAATATGTTTTATGCGCATCCTGACTGGCAAAAAGCGCATTCATTCTAGGAAGTATTTTCGAAGTTTTCGCAAAAATCACTACTCCAGAAGTGGGTCTGTCTAATCGGTGGGGCACCCCTAGATAAACATTTCCAGGCTTTTGGTCTCGCTGTTTTATAAAAGCTTTTACCGTTTCACTTAAGGGGGTATCTCCTGTTTTATCTCCTTGTACCAATTCCCCCGCTTTTTTATTAATAGCGATCAGATGGTTGTCTTCGTATAGTATATCTAAAGAATTCAAAAAAAAAGGTTTATAAGGGTTGAAACAGTAAAATTAATAGCCTCAAATAGTAGTATTATTCCTTGACATAAAGTTATTGATGTTGCCTTAATATTGCTCTTGCTCGTTAGGGAAATCGCGATTCTTTATGTCATTTACATAGGATCCAATGGCTTCAGTCATTCCTTGGTATAAGTCCATATATCTCCTTAAAAATCTAGGAGAAAATTCCTTGGTCATTCCCAATAAATCATGAATAACTAAGACCTGTCCGTCAACACCACCACCAGCACCAATACCAATAACCGGTATAGTTAATTGGGCAGCTACTTTTGCTGCGAGAGTGGCGGGTATTTTTTCTAAAACAATTGCAAAGCAACCAAGTCTTTCTAGCAGTAAGGCGTCTTCAATTAATTTTTTTGCCTCTTCTTCCTCCTTTGCTCTAACGGTGTATGTGCCAAATTTATAGATGGATTGTGGGGTTAAACCCAGGTGACCCATGACTGGAATACCCGCATTTAGAATTCTTTTTACAGATTCTTTAATTTCTTCTCCACCTTCTAATTTAACTGCATGACCACCACTTTCTTTCATGATTCGAATGGCAGATCTTAGGGCCTCTTTAGGGTCACTCTGATAACTTCCAAAAGGGATGTCTACAACAACTAAAGCCCTTGAAACAGCTCTAACTACTGAAGAAGCGTGATAAATCATTTGATCTAGAGTAATGGGAAGCGTGGTTTCATGTCCCGCCATGACATTACTGGCAGAATCACCTACCAATATGACGTCTACTTTGGATTGATCTACAATACGAGCCATGGTAAAATCGTATGCAGTAAGCATAGATATTTTTTCCCCATTAGACTTCATCTCGGTAAGAGATTGGACCGTAATTTTCTTATAGTCTTTTTTAGCTACAGACATTTTTAAAGTTTTATGCTATAAAAGTAAGGTGTTTTCTACAAAATACCATTAAATGGTCCTTATTATATCTGGGGAAGTCTCCTTAATTAGCAATCACTCAAAAATACACCAACAGCCAAACCTCCAGTAGAGGTTTCTTTGTATTTACTGCTCATGTCTTTGGCAGTTTCCCACATGGTTTCTACTACTTTATCCAAAGGTATTTTAGCGTTTTCAGGATTAGAGTTTAAAGCGAGTTCCGCAGCATTAATAGCTTTAATGGCACCCATAGAATTTCTTTCAATACAGGGAATTTGAACCAATCCACCAATGGGATCACAGGTCATTCCTAAGTGATGCTCCATGGCTATTTCAGCAGCTATAAGCACTTGCTCAGGAGTTCCGCCTAATAATTCAGTGAGTGCAGCTGCTGCCATGGCAGAGGAAACACCAATTTCTGCTTGACAGCCCCCCATGGCAGCAGAGATAGTAGCTCCTTTTTTGAAAATGCTGCCAATTTCTCCGGCAACCAACAGAAAACGTTTAATTTCATCAAAAGATCCCTGGTGGTTTTCAATGGTCAGATAATACATGAGTACTGCAGGTATTACCCCCGCACTGCCGTTTGTAGGGGCCGTAACAACCCTACCTAAAGCTGCATTTACCTCATTCACTGCTAGTGCAAAACAGCTGACCCATTTTAAGATTTCTCTAAATTTTACGTCTGTTTTTCTAATTTCTTTGAGCCAGCTTTCCTTGTTTTGGTATGTACTTTGCCCTATGAGAGTTAAATGAAGGTCAAAGGCCCTTCTTCTTACGTTTAATCCTCCGGGTAGTGTACCTTCAGTGTGGCAGCCCTCGTACATACAAGCCAGCATAGTATTCCAAACCTCATGAATTCCTTGATCAATTTCAACGTCCGACCTCAAAGACCTTTCGTTTTCTAGCACTAAAGCGGAAATAGATAGGTTGGAGTCTTTACAATAAGCCAATAATTCTCTTCCTTTCTCAACAGGATAGGGGAAACTATTAAATTGAACTTCATTTTCCTTGGCATTTTCTAAGGCTTCTTTAACTACAAAACCACCCCCAATAGAATAAAAGGTTTCACTATGAACTGCTCCATTTACTGTGGTAGCAAGAAATTTCATGCCATTGGCATGAAAAGGCAAAAAATCCTTTTCGAATACTAAATCTGATTCAGGATTAAAATGAATCGGAAACATCCCGTTGAGTAGCAGAGATTTGTTTGCCTTTACAGCTGCAATAGCAGCCGGAATTTCTTCCGTAGGAATGTGCACAGGATCATAACCAGACAAGCCTAACATTAAAGCGTAATCTGTAGCATGGCCCTTTCCGGTCAGTGAGAGCGAACCATATATAGATACTTTTATTTGGGTTATTTGTGAAAGATTGGTCTCTTCTGATAACTCAGAAAGCCACCTTTCAGCAGCACGCCATGGACCTAATGTATGAGAGCTAGAAGGCCCCACACCAATTTTTAACATATCAAAAACACTGATACACTCCATAGGCTTAGTGATATATTTTATTGATCTAAAATAAACACTACAAATATAAAGGATGTTTAAGTGACTTTTTCATTATATATCCACAATCATTCATGATTAATATTTAAGCTGTCAGATTCATAATGTATGCTCACACTCTTTATAGCCCTCATTTTCTATGAAGGCATAAAGTACTTTGTGATTGGAATATTTTTTCCATTTACCTAGAACTAAATCTCTGTAGATTCATATTGTACTTGCTATCTCATTATCCTTAGGTATAAAAAACAATTCAATCCCACCTTTTTTGACAGATTTCTATGGGCTTTTCTGTCAAGAAGTTCCATTTTTTAAAGGTTTGCAAACATAAAACTGTCAGCTTGTCAGCAATTTTATCATGGCATAATACTTGAAATAGGGTTGGGGAACCTTAAAAGGATTGCAAACAAAATAAATATATTGACATGAGTAAGATTATCGGAATAGATTTAGGAACAACAAACTCTTGTGTTTCCGTAATGGAGGGTAATGAGCCTGTTGTAATTCCAAACGCTGAGGGAAAAAGAACAACTCCTTCTGTAATAGCCTTTGTAGAAGGTGGTGAAATTAAAGTAGGAGATCCTGCTAAAAGACAAGCAGTGACCAACCCTCACAAAACCATCTATTCTATTAAGAGATTTATGGGGAATAAATTCTCAGAATCTAGTAAAGAAGCTGGACGTGTGCCTTACAAAGTACTAAAAGGAGACAACGACACGCCTAGAGTAGACATTGACGGACGTTTATACACACCGCAAGAATTGTCTGCTATGATCCTTCAAAAAATGAAAAAGACCGCTGAGGACTACCTTGGTCAGTCTGTGTCTAGAGCTGTGATTACAGTTCCAGCATATTTTAATGACGCCCAAAGGCAAGCGACCAAAGAAGCAGGTGAAATTGCTGGTTTAACCGTAGAGCGTATTATTAACGAGCCTACTGCAGCCTCTTTGGCTTACGGTTTGGATAAAAAAGATGTAGAACAAAAAATAGTTGTTTTCGATTTCGGTGGAGGAACTCATGATGTTTCTATCCTAGAATTAGGAGATGGTGTTTTTGAAGTTTTAGCGACTGATGGAGATACACACTTAGGTGGAGACGACGTAGACCAGAAAATCATTGATTGGATGGCAGACGAGTTTAAGTCTGAAGAGAGCATTGACCTTAGAGAAGACGCTATGGCACTTCAAAGATTGAGAGAAGCTGCTGAGAAAGCGAAGATTGAATTGTCTTCTTCTGCTCAGACAGAAATTAACCTTCCTTATGTAACTGCTACTGCTTCAGGACCTAAGCACTTAGTGAGAACCTTGACCAAAGCGAAGTTTGACCAATTAATTGCAGACTTGGTAAAGAGAACTATCGCTCCTTGTGAGTCTGCTCTTAAAGCGGCTGGCTTATCTAAGAGTGATATAGATGAAATTATCTTAGTGGGTGGTTCTACAAGAATCCCAGCGGTTCAAGAGGCTGTTGAAGCATTTTTTGGAAAGAAACCTTCTAAAGGCGTGAATCCTGATGAAGTAGTTGCCGTTGGTGCAGCCATTCAAGGAGGAGTTTTAACTGGAGATGTTAAAGATGTATTGTTGTTAGATGTAACACCACTTTCATTAGGTATTGAAACTATGGGAGGCGTTTTAACCAAGCTTATAGAATCTAATACCACCATTCCTACAAAGAAATCGCAAGTTTTCTCTACTGCTGCAGACAATCAGCCATCTGTTGAAATACATGTATTACAAGGAGAAAGACCTATGGCTACAGACAATAAAACCATCGGTAGATTCCATTTAGACGGTATTCCACCTGCACAGCGTGGTACACCTCAAATTGAAGTAACCTTCGATATTGACGCTAATGGTATTATTAAAGTATCTGCTACAGATAAAGCGACCAATAAGACTCAAGACATTAGAATAGAAGCTTCTTCTGGTTTAACCGAAGAGGAAATTAAGAAAATGAAAGCAGAGGCAGAAGCCAATGCAGAGTCTGACAAGAAAGCTAAAGAAACAGCAGACAAACTCAATGAGGCAGACGGAATGATCTTCCAGACAGAGAAGCAACTCAAAGAATTTGGGGAAAAGCTTTCAGAAGATAAAAAAGCGCCAATTGAGGCTGCTTTAGAGGAGCTTAAAAAAGCTTTTGAAACTAAAGACTTGGCACAAATCACGCCAGCTTTAGACAAAATTAACGAGGCTTGGAAAGCTGCTTCTGAAGAAATGTATAAAGCTCAGGCAGAAGCTGGTGCTGCAGGTGGAGACGCTGGTGCAGCTGGTGCTCAGCCTAATGCGGGTGCAGATGCAGACAATGTAGAAGATGTAGATTTTGAAGAAGTAAAATAATTACTTTTCATTCACACTATAAAAAGGCAGCCTTTCGGCTGCCTTTTTTTTTGTTGAATACACTACCTTTATAGCATGCAATGTTATTTTAGATGGTCTTTTTTTATAGGGTTTCTTTTTGCCCATATGCTGGTATGGTCTCAAGAAATAATCACTTATGACCGATCAGATTTTGATTTAAAAGGTCCTGTGAAATCGTGTTTTGTATTTACTAAATACGGCCAAGAGCAATATCTGTTTAATAGATCAGGACAATTGGTGCAAGCAGCTACAGTTTTTGGCGAAAATGATAGTGAGACTACCTATTACAAATATGAAAAAGAAAAACTTGTAGAACGAAGGGTAGAAAATTATGTCAATGGAGCATTAGACAAAACCACTTCAATGGCTAATTTTTATAGTTATGACAGCCTACCACAACTTAAAATCAAAGAGAAAATTATTGGTTATGATAGGACTTTTGTAGCGCAATTTAATTATCGCTATGACAGTATTGGGCAGTTAACCAGAGTGGTGAGAACAAATACACAGGGTCGTTTTATTACTTTGATTAGCCATGAGTGGGATTCTTTACGCACCCAAAAATCTACCGCTTATTGGCAAGACAGTGTGCCTTTAAAACAAGTGGATTCTATTTTCTTTAAGGCTGGTGGAACTTTGACCCAGTTGAACATAAAGGAATTTGACAACGGAATTCCCAGCTCCATGGAACAACGAATGTTCAATAAAAAGGGCTTAGAAATTGAACTTCACAATACTATTTATATAGAAAAAGACAGTTTGTATCTCCCTAAGAAGGCATCGTCCGTAAGGACAAAATACAACAGTAATAACCACCCAATTGAACAGATTTTTGACAGGGGTGTGGTGCGTCAAACAAAGAAAAATTTGTACCAATTAGACGGGAGTCCTTTTAAAAATTGGATTAAAAAAATTACCACCCCAGACAATACTTATACGACTAGAAAGATTGTTTATTTTGAGGAGTAGTCTCTAGAGAATAGGGCATAACAACAGGTGTCTCTAATCCTTTTTTGGGCTACAAACACGTCTTCTTTCAGAATCCCTTCTAATGTTGCCCCAAGTTTCTCTACTGCCTTTCTGGATCTTGTATTGAGTGCGTCTACCCTAAAAATAACTTTCCGCATTTTCATGACCTCAAATGCATGCGAAAGCATGAGGTGTTTTAAAGCGCTGTTGAGTCCAGTACCCTGGACTTCTTTTGCCAACCATGTCCATCCTATATGAAGTGTTTTGTTGTATAGATCTATGTATCCAAACCTGGTGCTACCCACATATTTTTGAGATAATTTGTTAAAAATGGCAAAGGGAATGTCTTTCCCAGCCGCTTCATTCGCTACAGCTATGGCTATATAAGCGGCTAATTGATCTTTTGTACTCAGGTCGTTCGGGCTGTATTTATAAATATCTAAATCTTTTACAACCTCCCAAAGGTCGTCTGTGTGACTTGCACTTAAGGGGTCCAAACGAACCCAATGGTTTTCTAAAGGTAACATGGATATAAATATTAGTTAAATCAAAGATATACAATTGTGTCAGTCCTTTATTATTGTTTAATTTTACTAAAAAAAACATGGACAAAGAAACTATTCTTAAAGCGTGTAATGACAGGTGTCCCAATACGCTAATGGAAACACTTGAGATTTCTTATGTAGACGTTGGAGAAGATTTTTTAACGGCTAAAATGCCTGTAGGGCCAAAAGTGCACCAGCCGGATGGAGTATTGCATGGTGGTGCAATGGTTGCCCTTGCAGAAAGTGTAGGCAGTGCGGCATCCTTTTTATTTTTAGATGCTAAAAATTATAAAGTTAGGGGCATAGAAATTGCGGCAAACCACGTGAAAAGTATCGCTTCTGGTTTTGTTTACGCAAAAGCCACAGTGCTCCATAAAGGGAGAACAACGCAATTATGGGATATAAAAATTACGGATGAGGCGGGTCAATTAATATCTGTCAATAAGCTAACCACTATTGCCCTTCCAAGAAACTAGTTGGTATGACCTACGCAATAGAGGATCTATTAGATAATATAGCGGGTTTTTTTAATCAGGGATTGCCTTTTGTAGCTTTTAAATCTCCAAATGAGGCTCAGGTTCACTTGCTGTGGCAAGAGACGGACGCACTACATCATTTAACCTCTAAAGCCGCTTTTGGTTTTGTCATGGCCACCTATTCTCATGAAAAAGCGCCTTACTTATTAAAGCCTGATGGCTATATGAGCGCTGCTTTTAAGCCAATACTTACTGCTACAAGCCAAAAAAAAGCGCCTTTAGAGGTGCATGAAAAAGTGCTTACTAATGCGTCTGAGCATTCGGACACTTTAAGAATAGCCCATGTGAATTTGGTACAAAGCGCCTTGGATGAGATTGGACTTAATCAGTTTAAAAAAGTAGTTTTGGCACGTGCCGCTTCTTTTGAAACAGTCAAAACCCCTGTAGCCATTTTTGAGGGCTTGTTGGACAGTTATGACAGTGCTTTTTGTTATTTATGGCATCACCCTGCTTTGGGCACTTGGATAGGGGCCACTCCTGAGCGTTTGTTGCAAATAGAAAATAAATCCTTACAAACAGCTGCTTTAGCAGGAACTATTAAAAGGGATACTGCCTCTGCTGATTTGTTTTCTGAAAAATGGACTTCAAAAGAGATAGAGGAGCAAGCCATGGTTGCCCAAGACATTGAGACACGCCTCAGCGCCTTAGGCCTTAAGGTAAATAAAACCAACACTTATCAGGTGAATGCTGGCCAAGTATCTCATCTTAAAACAGATATTAATGTGGCTCAAATAGGGTCTAAATCACTGACTGAATTAATAGACGCTTTACACCCTTCTCCAGCAATATGTGGCCTTCCTAGAGATCAAGCGCATGATTTTATTCAGCAAAATGAAGCTTTGGACCGCAAATTTTACGCGGGCTACTTAGGGCTTGTGCACCCCCATTTGGCCCAATCTTCTTTGGGTTTTAAGGGGCTACATGCTATTGAGGCAGATTTATATGTCAATTTAAGGTGTATGGAATACCTATCTGGACTAGCCACTGTTTTTGTGGGCTCAGGAATCACTTCTGGCTCCCAACCGAAGAAAGAATGGGAAGAGACCATATTAAAAGCCCAAACCATAAAAAAAGTCATTTAATACACCGCCTATTTTTTTTAATTTAATGATTAGCACCTACTTTTGTCCCCATGCAATACTCTAGTATTCCTTTAGCGCAAACCGTTGTTTTACACTGTAAAGCACAGGGTATTTCTAGGATAGTTATTTCTCCCGGATCTAGAAACGCTCCATTGACCATCAGTTTTCTAGCAGACCCCTTTTTTGATTGCTATAGTATTGTAGATGAGCGTGCTGCTGGATTTTTTGCCTTGGGATTAGCGCAAAGAAATCAGGAACCCACCGTATTAGTGTGTACCTCAGGAAGTGCGTTATTGAATTATTATCCCGCGGTTTCAGAGGCCTACTATTCAGGAATTCCACTGGTCGTTATTTCAGCAGATAGGCCCAGTTATCTCATAGATAAAGGCTATGGACAAACCATTAAGCAAGAGGGTGTTTTTGGCAAGCATGTGGTATTTTCTACCCCATTAATTCAAGATGCTTCTCATGCGGTGGAACGTTACAATCGCTTTATGCCTAAGGATTTGCAGTATAATCAAGAAGTCATAAGCCAAAAAAATCACACTTTATTAGCTACAGCATTTAGTCAGTTAAAAGCCACCAATAGACCCATTCATTTAAACACCCCTTTCGAAGAGCCACTATACCAAGAAGCTCCTTTGTATGAAAGTACTTTAGCACCTCCGGCAACAGAAGCTTCTGTGTCTCATTCGGACAGTGAAGCCGTGCATAAAACACTTTCTGACCCTGAATTGAAAGCACTATGGGAGGGGGCAAATCGAATTATGGTTATTGTAGGTGTTTTATACCCAAATGCGCCGGATTATTTGTCCAATGAATTGGTTGAATGGCTATCTAAAGACCCAAGGGTATTGGTTTTTACAGAAACCACCTCTAATGTACACCATCCCGAATTTATTGATAGCATAGATAATATTATTGCTCCCATGGAATCTCACTTAGATGCGGCAGCCATTGGGGCAGCCTTATCACCAGATCTTCTGGTGACTATAGGTGGGGCCGTAGTCTCAAAAAAAATAAAGAATTTCTTAAATCAATACACCCCAAAACTACATTGGCAGATACAAAATGAGATTGTTGTGAATCCATTTTTCACCCATTTCACTTGTTTTAGGCCTACGGCCGATGCCTTTTTTAGTCCAGCCTTTCAAAAGCCTATTTCTCTTGAAATGCCCCCCCTTGACACGCCAAAAAAACGGGCACTTAGCTACAAAAGCAGTTACAAGGCACACATTGAAAACTATACAGCCTCTTGTCCATTTTCGGATTTTTATGCGTTCTATCATTTACTAAACGCCCTCCCTAATAATACGCTATTACATTTAGCCAATAGTGCTACCATAAGGTATGCACAATTATTTTCAGTGAAATCTTCAGTAAGTGTATACTGTAATAGAGGAACTTCTGGAATTGATGGGAGTACTGCTACAGCCATAGGCGCGAGTGTAGCCTCCCAAGTGCAAACAACATTGGTTACAGGTGATTTGGGATTCTTTTACGACAGTAATGGTTTGTGGAATAAGTACATTCCAAAAAACTTTAAAATTATTCTGATCAACAACCAAGGTGGAGGTATTTTTAGGGTATTGCCTGGAAAGACGGATAGTGAGAACTTTAGGACTTATTTTGAAACGGTTCACGAGCTCAGTGCTCAGGCCCTTTGTAATTTACACGGATTTGAATATTACAGTGCTCAGGATAAAGATAGTTTAGCAAATGAATTAGCTAGTTTTTTTCTAAGAAACAATGGGCCTAGCCTTTTAGAAATAAAGACTCCCAGAACTGAAAATGAAGGCGTTTTAATGAACTTCTTTAAGACGCTTAAGGCGTATTATTAATCTGGGTTCATATATTAAATTAAAGTGCGTTAAAAACCGCTTTCCGCTATTTTAACTGTATTTTTGCGTTTTATATAATTATGATTGTACTCGGTAAATTCAATGAATTAGAGATTCTAAGAGATACTTCTGTTGGTTTATTTCTTGGAGATAACGAAGGCACAGATATTTTGCTGCCCAATAAGTATGTTCCTCAAGATTGGGAAATTGGGGATAAATTATCTGTTTTTTGCTATTTAGATTATGATGAAAGACCTGTTGCCACAAACCTGGTCCCTTATATAGAAAGAAATTCCTTTGCCCTTTTAAGGGTAGAGGAAGTAAATACTATTGGTGCATTCCTTCAATGGGGTCTAGAAAAACACCTTTTGGTACCCTTTAAGGAACAAAGATCAAAAATGGTTGCGGGTCAATCTTATGTGGTTTACTGTTATCTAGATCCAGTTACATTTAGACTTGTAGGATCTAATAAGTTAGATAAGTTTCTAGACAATAGCACGGCTAATTATGCACAAGGTGACGCTGTTTCTGTATTGGTCACTAGACAATCAGATATTGGATGGGATGTTATTGTGGAAAACAAGCACAAAGGTATGGTGTACCATAATGAAGTCTTTAAACCCATCTCAGTAGGGGACACTTTGACTGCCTATGTAAAATTACAGCGAGAAGATTTTAAATTAGACATTAGTTTACAACCGCTAGGTGTTGCTGTACTAGAACCGGCTGCAAAACAAGTAATGGATTTGCTCTCTGCCCATAAGGGTTTTTTACCCCTTCACGATAAATCTTCTCCGGAAGAAATAAAAGCTTATTTAGAAATGAGTAAAAAGGTTTTCAAAAAAGCCATTGGGACCCTTTATAAAAACAGAACGATTAAAATAACCTCAGAGGGAATTTACCTTCTAGAGGCTTAAAGCCTTAAATATTGCCCATGTCGTTTGAAGCAAATTCACTTAAAATATGGTTGCAAGCAGCTAGACTCAGAACCTTACCCTTATCTTTTTCTGGAATAATAGCAGGTGCTGCTCTAGCCATAGGTGAGGGGGCGTTTAATGTATATATAGTGATGCTTTCGCTCTGGTGTACCTTATTGTTTCAGGTCATTTCTAACTTTGCTAATGACTATGGAGATGGTTTAAAAGGAACAGATAATGATCAAAGGCTTGGTCCTAAAAGGGTACTGCAATCAGGACTTTTAACCGCTTCTCAATTAAAAAGAGGCATAGTGATCTTGTCTGTAGTAGCCCTAATTTCGGTTTTAGGATTGTTGTTGGTCTCTTTTGGCTGGACTAACTGGCCTTATTTTGTACTGTTTTTTATTTTGGGAATAGCCAGTATCTGGTCTGCAATTAGGTACACGGTAGGGGGAAGCGCCTACGGTTATAAAGGTTTTGGAGACTTATTTGTTTTTTTATTTTTTGGATTACTTTCCGTTTTAGGAAGTAAATTTTTATACAGCCTTCACCTTTCTCTATTAGACTTATTGCCAGCCATGGTTATAGGTTCTTTAAGTGTTTCTGTGCTTAACCTCAATAATTTGAGAGACCATGAGAACGACCGTTTAAGTAATAAGAATACCTTAGTGGTTAAATTTGGGTATAAATGGGGGAAAAGATATCATTTATTGCTTTTGTCTTTGGCTTTTCTAGCCAGTCTTGGACTAGCCTATTTTTCTTTTAACAGTTATTTAGACTTATGGCCATTATTGATTTTTATACCATTGCTTTTTCACGCGTTTAAAGTTTTTAAAACTACTTCACCTTCATTATTGGACCCAGAGCTTAAAAAAGTAGCCTTACTTACTTTTTTGTGGTCTATATGTTTTTTAATAGGTTATAATAATTTGTTGTAAATTAGAAACATAACTGACTGTATGCTCTTGCCTAATGACCTTGAAATTTTATTAGTAGAAGACAATTTAGTTGTCGTTGACAATGTGGTTAGGATGCTTTCTAAATTAGGCTATGATAAGGTAGAATCTGTAACTGATTACAATGCAGCAGTAAAAATCTTAAGTCTAAAAAAGACACATCTAGTATTGATAGACATTTTATTATCTGGGAAAGAAACCGGTATAGAATTAGGAGGATACATTAGGGAAAATAGAAACATTCCATTTATTTTTATTACGTCCAATTCAGATAGGCATACAGTGGCAGAAGCTAAGAAAGTGACTCCTAATGGTTATTTGGTAAAACCATTTGAAAAAGAAGACCTTTTTACAGCGATTGAAATAGCGCTTTTTAATTTTAGAGAGCAACTGCCTACTTCAAAAGAGGGTAATGTCTTGGATTCAGATACTGATACAACAGCCTTACTTTCTGACAGTATTTTCATTAAAAAACAGCATATATACCATAGAATATCCTTCTCTGAAATCTTATATATTAAAGCAGATAATGTCTATTTAGAGGTCTATACTACAGACAAAACTTTTGTAGTTCGTTCTTCCTTAAAAGAGTATTACACTAAGTTGCCCTCTAAGTTTTTTTACAAGGCACATAAATCCTATATCGTTAATATTGAGCATATTAATTCTATTAATGCCAAAGATATTGTTATAGGTCAAAAGAAAATCCCAATCACAAAAGATTTTAAAGACTTTTTAATCAAGACTATGAATAGTTAAGTGGGTATTTAAGTAGATTTTGGTTATTTTTATAAGCTATGAAAATGAGGGCCACTTTCTGTAAATACGATTTAATTTTTAAACAAGCTAGCGGAACGTCTAGGGGGGTCTTAAAAACCAAAACATCCTATTTTATAAAAATTACTGAAAACAATCGGGTGGGCTATGGTGAGTGCGGTCTGTTGAAAGGTTTAAGTTATGACGACGTTCCAGATTATGAAGATAAACTCTCTTGGGCTTGTAATCATATTCATTTAGGCCTGGAATCACTTTGGTCAGATCTTTTGCATTTCCCTAGCATTCAATTTGGTTTGGAGCAAGCATTTTTATTCTTGAAGTCTAGTCAACCTTTTATACTATTTCCTTCTCCATTTATTTCAGCACAAACCCCTATTCCTATTAACGGTCTTATTTGGATGGGCGATCAAAATTTCATGTCTCAGCAGATTGGGGCTATTTTAAATAATGGTTTTAATTGTGTAAAAATGAAAATAGGGGCCATTGATGTAGATCAAGAATTGGCCTTACTGAGGTCCATAAGACAACAATATCCAGAGGAAGTCATTGAGCTTCGCGTAGACGCCAATGGGGCCTTTGATCTTAAAACAGCTTATAAAGTAATGGAGTCTCTTCAGGAAATAGGGGTGCATTCTATGGAGCAACCCCTTCCTGTACAATCGATCAATGATTTGGCTACCTTATGCGCAGACGCTCCTATTCCAGTGGCCTTAGATGAATCTCTTATTGGCTGTTTGACTATTGCGCAAAAAGAACATCTTTTAGACACTGTTAATCCTCAGTATATTATATTGAAACCAAGTTTTATTGGGGGATTTAAAGGAAGTGACCAATGGATTCAACTGGCAGATTCCAGAGGAATAGGGTGGTGGGTCACCTCTGCTTTGGAGAGCAATATAGGTCTAAATGCTATTGCACAATGGGTCTTTTTAAAAAACACTATATTGCCACAAGGTCTTGGAACTGGGAGTTTATACACCAATAATATCCCTGCACCTTTGAAGGTCCAAAAGGGTACTTTAGCCTATGACTCAAAGGCGCTTTGGAATACTAAAATAATAGATGATCTATGTATGTAGCACAAGCTTTTAAAGGACAATTGGGTTTTTGGAAATACCTTCCAATACCAGTTTCATTTTTCGCCATGATGGGATTGAGTTATGCGGTAATTACTTCTATGGATATAGATGTGACAGCATTAATGCAAGCCGCCGTTGCAGAAAAGGGATCTACCCCCTTTTTAATGGAAAATTTATTGCAATTTGCGGTAGGCTTACTCATGATTTTAGGATGGGTAAAATGGGTACATAGACAGTCCCTAACGAGTCTAACTACCTCTAGAAGTTCCATAGATTGGTCTAGGGTATTTACGTCATTCTCCATCTGGGGATTTGTCGTAGTTGCTACCACTTTAATTGGGGTGTATTTTAGCCCTCAAGATTATGTGTATAATTTTAATTTGGTACCATTTTTAAAATTAGCCATAGTCGCTATTTTGCTTATCCCACTTCAAACTAGTTTTGAAGAATATCTTTTTAGGGCTTATATGATGCAAGGTTTAGGGGCTTTTTTTAAATCTAAAGCGGTGCCATTCATATTTACATCACTTACTTTTGGACTCATGCATATTGGTAATCCCGAGGTGGAAACTTTAGGGTACGGCATTTTAGCCTATTATGTGGGTACAGGATTTTTTCTAGGGATAATTACTTTAATGGATGAAGGTTTAGAGCTAGCCCTTGGATTTCATGCAGCAAATAACCTTGTAGCAGCGTTGTTAATGACTTCTAATTGGACTGCATTTCAAACAGATTCTATATATATAGATGTGGCTACACCGACTATTGGAAATGATATATACCTAGTTTTAGGTGTTTTTTACCCATTATTCCTATTGTTCTTTGCTAAGAAGTACCAATGGAAAGGTTGGGTCAATAAATTATTTGGCTCCGTTAAAACGCCCTAATTAGTTTATGAATAATCCCTTTTTTTGCTTGCATCCAAATTTTTCTATCCAAGGCAGGTCATTTAATGAGAAAGACCTAGGAATTTATGCAACATCGCTTTTGTTAAGTGAAAAACCCTATCTGAAACATCTAGGGACTTTTTTGTTAGAGTGGTTGAGTGAAGGAGATGAAATTAGCGTGTTTACTTCTGGTTCAACGGGAACGCCTAAATCATTGAGTTTTAAAAAAAGTGCCTTGCAAGCTCATGCCCAACTCACGGGTCAGTTTTTTAATTTAATTCCAGGTAATAGAATACTTCTATGTCTCCCTACGCAATTTATTGCAGGGAAAATGATGGTTGTAAGAGCACTTTCGTTGGGTTTGGATTTATGGGTTTGCCCTCCCTCTAATAGCCCCCTTGATTTTTTTAAGACTACTTTTGATTTTGTGGCAATGGTTCCGACTCAATTAGAGGGGAGTATGTCCCTGTTGTACTATTGCAGAAAAATTCTAATTGGCGGAGCACCTTTAAATAAAAAGCTTAAAAGAAAAGCAATCGAAGCCATTCAGGATCAATCTACCGAATTGTTTTTGAGTTATGGAATGACGGAGACCTTAAGTCACATTGCCATAGCAAAACTAAGGGTAGAGGATCAAGTGATATTTTCAGTTCTACCCCAGATCACTATTGAGGAGAATGCACACGGTTGTTTAAGTGTAATAGCACCTTATATTGGACCTGACCCCATTCACACTACAGATGTTGTACGAATTTTAGACAATTCGCATTTTGAATGGATGGGACGC
>JAQWTF010000162.1:0-11028 GCA_029242825.1 Flavobacteriaceae bacterium
CCTGCATTTTAAATAATTTGCCCAAATGATAGGGGTTTTTGTCCAAATACATGTTTTCTTCTTGGCATCTGGGACAACTTCCTGTTAAAATGCTATTTAGTTTGTTTCCTTTTTTTAACATTTGCAAAATATTTTTGTAAAGATACCTCAATCTGAGGGTTTTTAATGTAACATCAGTCACAAAAAGATGCTCAATATACATAAGTTGTCTGTAGGTTTTGGAGGAGACTACCTCTTTGAAGAAATCTCATTTAGATTAAATGCAGGAGACCGTGTAGGTCTTATTGGAAAAAATGGTGCTGGAAAATCTACCCTACTCAAGCTACTCTCTAAAGATATGGCGCCAGACACTGGTGTAATAGCCAGTGAAAAAGACCTTCAATTGGGATTCCTAAGGCAGGATATAGATTTTGTTCAAGGGAGAACCGTTTTGGAAGAGGCTCAGCAAGCCTTTGAAGAAATTAAGTCTCTAGAATTGCAATTGGATGAGGTAAACCACCAGTTGGCTACTAGAACAGATTATGAAAGCGATGCTTATTCTTCGATCATAGAAGACCTTAGCGATTTAACCCATAGATATGAGCTTATAGGGGGGTACAACTATCAGGGAGAGACCGAGAAAATCCTTCAGGGATTGGGTTTTAAAAGAGCAGATTTTGACAAGAAAACAGAGACCTTTTCTGGAGGGTGGAGAATGCGAATTGAATTGGCCAAGCTGCTGCTACAAACCAATGATGTGCTATTATTAGATGAGCCTACCAACCACTTAGATATAGAATCTATTATTTGGTTAGAGCAATTCCTAAACCAGTACTCAGGTGCCGTGGTGATTGTTTCTCACGATAAGATGTTTTTAGACAACGTGACCAATAGAAGTATAGAAATCTCCCTAGGAAGGATTTACGACTATAACAAGCCGTATTCTCAATATTTAGTACTGCGATCTGAGCTTAAAGAGTTACAACTCAACGCACAAAAAAATCAAGAAAAGCAAATCCAACAAACAGAGCGATTAATTGAAAAGTTTAGGGCCAAAGCCTCTAAGGCCACCATGGCGCAATCGCTCATTAAAAAATTAGATAAAATTGACAGAATTGAGGTAGATGAAGACGACAATAGTGTCATGAAACTTCGTTTTCCCATTTCTGTCACCCCAGGAAAAGTAGTACTTGAGATAGATGGTGTGTCTAAATCTTATGGAGACAATCAAGTGCTTTCTGAGATTGATCTATTGATAGAGCGAGATTCTAAAACTGCCTTTGTGGGACAGAATGGTCAAGGGAAGTCTACCTTGGCAAAAATTATTGTCTCTGAACTAGAGGCCTCAAATGGAAAAGTAAAGTTGGGTCACAATGTTCAGATTGGTTATTTTGCCCAAAACCAAGCAGAGTATCTGGATGGGACTAAGACAGTCCTAGACACCATGATAGACGCTGCTAATGAATCCAACAGGGCTAAGGTTAGAGATATTCTCGGGTCTTTCTTGTTTAGAGGAGATGAGGTGGATAAGTTTGTTAGGGTGCTTTCAGGAGGTGAACGCAATAGATTGGCCTTGGCAAAATTGCTTTTGCAGCCACTGAATGTTTTGGTCATGGATGAGCCCACCAACCACTTAGATATTAAATCTAAAAATGTATTGAAGCAAGCACTTCAAAGTTTTGAGGGTACCTTACTATTAGTGTCTCACGACAGGGATTTTTTACAAGGTCTCACCAACAAAGTATACGAATTTAAAGACCAGAAAATAAATGAGTATCTGGGCGATATTGACTTCTATTTAGAGCAGCGAAAGGTGCAAGATTTCAGGGCTATAGAGAAAAAACAACAGGTAAAAACCGAAAAGAAGGCCCAAAGCAATCAAAAACCAGCCCTAGATTACCAACAGCAAAAAGCCCAAAAATCACTTCAGAATAAACTCAGTAATCTGGAGACAAAAATTTCAGACCTAGAAAAATTAATTGCTTCTAAAGACAAGTCTTTAGAAGATGATTATGAAAAAACTGCTGCTGATCCAGCTTTTTTTGATCGCTATCAAAAAGATAAAAAGGATTTACAGCAGGCCATGAAAGATTGGGAAAAAGTGAGCTTGGATTTAGAATTGTTTTAAACTGCAAGTATTACTTTTAATTTAAGGTTTTTTTAACATTTCTTCTCTTTACTTATAGATAGTTTTGGGGTCTCAATACTTTATTTAATCAGAGACTTCATGGAATTAAAAAAATTAAGAGGTGTTATCCTTGCTGGCTTAGCCCTAATAGGTGTTGTTGCATCTATTTTTTTGGCTAAAAATTTGATTGACAATAAGGCAGCAGCTGTTGCCCCAGCTAGAAAAATAGTCAAAGAGGTAGTGGTGCAAAAGGCGGTTAATGGCCCCGTGACTATTAGTGTTCCAGCACAAGGCTTGGTGACCGCTAAAAGGCGTATTGAAATATTTTCTGAAGTCCAAGGTGTTTTTAGAATGGGGGCTCAATTGTTTAGAACAGGTCAGTCTTACCAATCAAATGAAATCTTACTGCAAATAGATGCTGCTGAATACTTGGCAAATGTAAAATCTTCAAGGACTAATTTATACAATCAAATTGCAGGAATACTTCCAGATATTAGGTTGGATTTCTCCAAAGAATACCCCACTTGGTTGGCTTTTTTGAATGCTATAAATGTGGATAAAAATCTTCCAGACATGCCTGAGATGTCAGACGAAAACCTGAAATTATTTGTTTCGGGTAGGGGCGTATTGGGAGCGTATTACAGTGTTAAAAATTTAGAGCAAAGACTCTCTAAATATCAAGTAAGGGCACCATTTAATGGGATACTTACAGAGGCTTTAGTCACAGAGGGTACCTTAGTGAGATCTGGACAAAAACTAGGGGAGTTTATTCAGCCTGGTTTGTATGAGCTCATGGTATCTATTCCAAAATCTTATGCCTTGAAATTAAGTCAAGGTGCTACAGTTTCTTTATCTAATATGGAAGGAACCCAAACATTTACGGGTAAAGTGGTTCGTTTAAATGCAAAAGTAGATCCCAGCACACAGACTACAGCGGTCACTATTGAGATTAATGACCCTAATTTGTACGAAGGCGTATATCTCAAAGCAATTTTAGCAGGGAATACCCTTCAAAATGCCATCTCTCTTCCAAGGGCATTGATCAGTGAAGCCAACACGGTCTTTGCTGTAGAGAACAATACTTTAAAGGCAATTCAAGTGACACCCTTACATTATTCAGAGGGCCAAGTGGTTGTTGCTGGAATTCCTGAAGGCCTTGAAATTTTAGCTAAGCCACTTTTAGGAGCTTATGAAGGTATGACCGTAAACCCCATTAGATGAGAAAATTAGTAGCCTATTTTATCAAATACCAAGTAGCGGTCAATATTTTTGTGCTTGCGTTTTTTCTTTTTGGAATTTTTGGGGCAAAGGCTTTGAAATCTTCCTTCTTCCCTTTGACAGAATCTAAGATTATACAAATTAGTATCACCTATCCTGGAGCGTCTCCTTTAGAGATAGAAGAGGGTGTGGTACTAAAAATAGAAGACAACTTAAAAGGCTTACAAGGGGTAGACCGAGTTACTGCAGTAGCTAACGAAAACAGCGGTAGAATTACCGTAGAGATAGAAAAAGGGCTGGACATAGATTTTATGCTCTTGGAAGTAAAGAATGCCGTAGACAGGGTGCCCTCATATCCAACAGGTATGGAACCCTTAGTTGTGGCCAAACAAGAAGTAGTTAGACCAACGATCTCTTTGGCATTAAGCGGTAAGAATGTTCCTCTACAGACCTTGAAACAATTGGGGAGAGGAATTGAAAACGATATTAGAGGGATGGAGGGAATTTCTCAGATAATCGTGTCTGGTTACCCCCAAGAAGAAATAGAAATTGCCGTAAATGAAAGCCAACTATTGGCCTATAATTTAAGTTTTACAGAGGTGGCACAAGCTGTGGCAAATGCAAACCTACTCATTACTGGAGGAACAGTTAAAACAGCAGAAGAAGATTTTCTCATCAGGGCAAATAACAAATACTATTTTGGAAAGGAGCTTTCTAATCTTATAGTGACCACTCAGTCTAATGGAACATTGGTTCGACTAAGCGAAGTTGCTGAAATAAGAGACCGTTTTGCGGAGTCTCCCAACGCCACTTTTTACGACAGAGAAGAAGCGGTTAATATTACTATTAATAGTACCAATACAGAAGATTTAATCTCTACTGCAACTAAAATAAAAGAATACGCCCTTCAATACAACCAAACTCACGATGGGGTGCATTTAAGCGTATTGAGTGATCAATCCATCACATTGACCCAACGAACAGAATTGTTGGTTAAAAATGCCTGGCAGGGGATGTTATTGGTCTTGTTCTTCTTGTCCCTGTTTTTGAATACTAGGTTGGCTTTTTGGGTGGCTTTTGGTTTACCAGTGGCTTTCTTGGGAATGTTTGCTTTTGCAGGATTATTTAATGTGACTATTAATGTATTGTCTCTATTTGGAATGATCATTGTAATTGGAATTCTTGTAGACGACGGAATAGTGATTGCAGAAAACATCTACCAGCATTACGAACGAGGGAAAAAACCAGTACAAGCAGCTATTGATGGTATTCTAGAGGTTATTCCTCCAATTATATCTGCGATTATAACGACTGTTTTGGCCTTTTCTATTTTCTTGTTTTTAGACAGTAGAATAGGAGAGTTCTTTGGAGAGGTCTCCGTGATTGTAATACTTACTTTGGTGGTGTCTTTGGTAGAGGCATTGATTATACTTCCCGCCCACTTGGCCCACTCTAAAGCATTACAGCCTTTAGATAAAACGCCTAAAGATGGTTTGGCTAGCGTGTTTGCTAAACTCAGAGGCTTTAATGCCATGGGCGAAAAGCTCAGGAATTGGATGAGAGATACTTTGTACGCTCCTGTCCTTGATTTTTCCTTAAAGCACAAGTTTTTCACCTTTGCCCTATTTATAATGGCCTTAATTCTCACAGTAGGTTCTGTAGGAGGTGGGATAATTAAAACCGCTTTTTTCCCAAGAATAGCCAGTGATAGGGTTCAAATTACCTTGGTTATGCCCAATGGGACTAATGAAAAAATAACCGATTCCATTATCAGTATTATTGAAGAAAAATCTGCTGTAGTGAACCGAGAGCTCACAGAAAAATACTTGCAGCCAGAAGGAAAACCTTTATTTGAAAACACCATTAAGACCATAGGTCCTGGTGCTTCTAGGGCCAGTCTAGAGATTAACTTATTACCCGGAGAAGAGCGTCCAGACAATATAAGGGCAGACATGGTTACTACGCGATTGGCGGAACTCGTTGGCCCAGTAATTGGGGTAGAACAATTGATTTACGGTTCAGGAGGTAATTTCGGAGGAAGCCCGGTATCTGTATCGCTTTTAGGAAACAATATAGACGAACTCAAAGCAGCCAAGCGAGAGCTCAAAACAGCTCTGGTAGAGAATGATCTTCTCAAAGATGTAGTAGATAATGATCCGGCAGGAATAAAGGAAATTAGGCTAGAACTCAAAGACAATGCCTATGTATTAGGTTTAGATGTTAGAAACGTTATGGCTCAGGTTCGTTCAGGATTTTTTGGCGCACAGGCACAGCGTTTTCAAAGAGGTCAGGATGAAATTAGGGTTTGGGTTCGCTACAACAAGGAGGATAGGTCTTCTATTTCTAATTTAGAAGACATGAGGATTCAAACACCAAGTGGGGCAAAAGTACCGCTAAGAGAAATTGCTTCTTACCGCATTGAAAGAGGAGATGTGTCTATAAACCACCTAGACGGGAGAAGAGAAATTCAGGTTTCTGCAGATTTAAAAAATCCAAATACCACTAGTGGCAGTGATATTATGGAAGAGATAAAGCTTCATATCATGCCAGATATTCAAGCTAAATACCCTTCTGTCAGTCCTTCTTATGAAGGCCAGAACAGGGAAGCAAATAAACTGACCAAGTCTTTAAACAAGGCCGGGATTCCTATTTTATTTCTCATATACCTCACCATTGCCTTTACTTTTAGAAGTTATACACAGCCCTTGTTGTTAATGATTATGGTGCCTATCAGTCTAACAGCAGTAGCTTGGGGGCATTGGATTCACAATTTCCCCATCAATATTATTTCCCTTTTAGGAATTATTGCTTTGATTGGAATTATGGTGAATGATGGTTTGGTACTCATTGGTCGTTTTAACACCAACCTCAAAGAGGGGATGCCCTTTGACACCGCACTATTAGAGGCTGGAAAATCTAGATTCAGGGCCATTTTCTTAACTTCTATAACAACCATAGCAGGATTGGCCCCCTTACTTTTAGAAAAGAGCAGACAGGCGCAATTTTTAAAGCCTATGGCCATTTCAATTGCCTACGGAATAGGATTCGCTACCCTTCTGACCCTTGTATTACTTCCGGTGTTCTTGTCCTTTAATAACAGTTTAAAAACAACTGTTAAATGGTTGTGGTCCGGAAATATGCCTACTAAAGAATCTGTAGAAAGAGCTGTGCTGGAGGTACAAGAAGCAAAAGATTTAGAAGAAGGCCCTCAATTAACTGAGAAATAAGTATTATGAAAAGGAGTTTGCTATTTTTATTTTGTTCTCTTGGCGCATGGAGCGTTCAAGCACAAATCACTCGTTTAGATAAAGAAGCCGCATTTTCTGCAGCCTTAGATAAAAACTTCGGGATTCAAGTATCTAGAAATCAGCTCAATATTGCAAAGAATAATGCTGCTATTTTAAACAGCGGTTTTTTGCCTTCTGTCTCTGCTACATCTGCAGCAAATTACAACCAGGACAATAGTACCATAGAATTTCCTGGACAAATATTAGCAGACGGAACGCCAAGGCCTAATGTAGTTTTAGATCAGGCAGAAGCACAGCGTTACAATGCAGGGGTACAGGTGAATTATACCTTGTTTGACGGTATGGGTAGGCGTTATAATTACAAGGCACTAAAAAGCAGGTACGCCCTAAGTGAATTACAACTAAGAGAGACCATTGAGAACACCGTAATTCAGCTTTTTTCTGTGTATTTCAGGGTAGCTCAGTTGTCAGAGAACAAGACGGTGTTGGAAAATATTTTGACGCTTTCTAAGCGAAGGCTCACTAGAGCGCAATACGCTTTTGAATTGGGGCAGACCAATAAATTAGCCGTATTAAATGCCGCTGTAGATGTGGCTAATGACAGTATTTCACTATTGAACGCTCAACAAAATTTAGGTACTGCAAAACGAGACCTCGGAGTATTGATTAACGGAGACCTTCAAGAGGATTATAGGGTAGACACCAGCGTGGTTTTCTTGCCCATGCAAAGGGTAGAGGCACTCCTAGCTGGAGCCAAGCAGAACAATGTTCAGTTATTGCTCGCCCAGACCAATACAAGGATAAACGAATACGATCTAAAGGTGAGTCAGTCTGGTTTTTTACCTAGGGTGGGTCTCACGGGTAGTTATGGTTGGAACTTAAACCAAAGCGCGGCATCGGCTTTTTTTCCTGGTACCAATAACACCAACTACAATATTGCTTTAGGGGCCAATCTCACCTGGAATTTATTTAGTGGAGGCCAAACCCTTACCAGGATAAAAAATGCCAAATTAGCCCTAGATAACCAGGAAATTTTAAAGGCACAACAAGATTTGAGTTTTGAAAGAGACCTCATGAATGCTTGGCAGGTGTATGAGAATAGCCTCTCTATTTTTGCCCTTCAAGAGGAACTGGTGAAAACATCTGCGGTCAATTTTAAGCGTACCGAGGAGCAATATGCGTTGGGTACCATTACCGCCATTGAATTCAGACAGGCACAGTTGAATTTGTTGAACGCAGAGACCAGTAGCAATGCGGCCAAATACAATGCAAAATTAGCAGAGTATGCGTTGTTGCAACTTTCGGGGCAATTATTAAATACCGAATTTTAAAAGATCAGGCCTACAAATCCCATTTTTGGGCAATCGCGTCTACACAATTAATACCGTCTATAGCGGCAGATATAATACCACCAGCGTAGCCCGCTCCCTCTCCACAGGGATACAGTCCTTTAATAGCTATGTGTTCTAAGCTGTCGGGATGTCTAGGAATAGATACAGGGGAGGAGGTCCTGCTTTCAGGTGCGTGTAAGACCGCATTGTTGGTGTAATAGCCTTTCATTTTACGTCCAAATTTTACAAATGCCTTTTGTAGTCTTTTTGCAATCAGTGGTGGCAGTACTTCTGCCAAATTCACACTCACAATCCCAGGCTGATACGAGGTTTTTGGAAAATCCGTAGAGGTTTTACCTTGTACAAAATCTACCATTCTCTGGGCGGGTACTTGCTGTGTTTTACCCCCAGCAACCCAGCAGTCATACTCCACTTTTTTCTGAAAATCGAGGCACACAAAAGGATCATTCTCCTTGTAATTGGGCAAGTCTTCCGGAGCAACGCTCACCACAATACCGGAGTTGGCATAGGGATTGTTTCGCTTGCTTGGGCTCCAACCATTGGTCACCACTTCTTCCTTTTCGGTGGCACAGGGGGCAATAATGCCTCCCGGACACATACAAAAAGAATAGACGCCCATGCCGTCTACCTGTTCCACTAATGCGTAAGACGCCGGGGGTAGATAGGGGTTTTGATGGTCTCCATGGTATTGAATGTCATTGATTAATTCTTGGGCGTGTTCTACACGAACCCCTAATGCAAAGGGTTTGGCGGCTATAGTGACCCCTCTTTTATGAAGTAGGTAAAAAATATCTCTTGCGGAGTGTCCAGTAGCTAAGACTACTTCTGAAAAGTTATGCCAAGTATCTCCGTTTATTTCGAGTCCTTTAACGGCCTTGTTTTCTATTTTAATATCGGTGAGTTTGGCATTGAAATGCACTGCGCCTCCGTGTGCAATTACGGCTTCTCTCATGGCCGTAATAATGGCGGGTAATTTATTGGTGCCAATATGAGGGTGTGCCTCCACTAGAATGTCTTCAGAGGCACCAAAGTGCACCAACCACTCTAAGGCTTTAAGTACATTACCCCTCTTTTTAGATCGAGTGTATAATTTACCGTCAGAATAGGTTCCAGCACCCCCTTCTCCAAAGCAATAATTGGATTCTGGATTCACGGTTTGTTCTTTGTTAATGGCGGCCAAATCCCGTCTCCTCGCACGCACATCTTTTCCTCTTTCGAACACCACTGGAGTAATGCCTGCTTCTATGGCTCTCAGGGCAGCGTATAATCCTGCGGGACCTGCCCCAATAATAGCGATTTTTTTCTCTGGATCTACTGTTTTTGCTTTCCAGGCTTGCGTTGGCTCCCTCACTTCACCCACCTTCCAAAACTCTAGCTGTACATTCATTTTAATAGTCGCTTTCCTGGCGTCTAAGGAACGTTTTCTAATGCGCCAATCTATTACCTCATCCGGGTGTAGTTTGGCCTTCTGAAGTCCTAGGCGGTAAATGAATTCTAGGTCTTCCTGCTGCTGAGGTTTTATGACAATTTGAACGAGTGCACTCATGGTGCAAAGGTAGTTTATAAGCTGTAAATAAACCTAAAAGTTACAAACCTTGGTTGAATGAAAGTTTCCGAGGTAAAGACAGAAATATTATTGGCGTTGTTTCTAATTTGGGCGTCTATGTTGAGTAGGTTGGTACCGCTTAATTGGTATTCCCATTTGGCATCTCTGTCTTTTCTGTATGAAATATTTCCATTCCAGTTTTGAAAAGATTGCGATTGACCATTCCCAATGTCTTGAGAGGTATAGGTGTAATCTGTTCTAAAAGTGATTTTCTTTAGTATATATGCGTCAAAATTCACGGATGGAGCACGGTTGGTAAAAGTAGTTTTACGACTTCCTTGATTGTTGGTAGTTACCCCATACCTATAGTTGAAACTCACATTGGGTGCCACCTTAAAATTGGTGCGTATTCCAGGCGTGTAGGTTTGTGTAATTCCTTCGTTTAAGGATACTTGGTTTTGAATAAACTGGTTTATTTTACTGTAGTTTAAGCCCGCGTTAAAACTGGCTCTAATTTTCCCAAAAGTCCTTTGAATTCTCCCGAAAATATTGGCGTTTTCATCTGCAAAACTAGAGTTAAAAAAAGTACTGGTTCTGATCACATTTTCAAAGTTTGTGAGGCTCCTGATTTGGTCTATATTGTTCGAATAAGCAGCCCTGACAAATACATTGGTGTAATTGAATAAGTTAAAGCTGCTGTAGAGCAAGCTCAAGTTGTTGGACAGGGCATTTTGCAAGTCTGGATTTCCAAATTGAATGCTGTTGTAATTGTTTAAAACCAATCCCTGGGCCAAACGGGTAACATCTGTAAATTGGTTTCTCATATTGTAGTTAAAAGTGAGGCTTTCTCCTTTTTTTAACTGAATTCTAGTCTCAAAATCTGGCAGAAGTTTTACGAAGTTATCTGTGAAAGTTTCTTGAAATTGGGTATTGTTGTTCCCGTAAGCATGTACAGAAAAACCGGGTGTAAAGGTGAATTTACCATTCCTAAACCTATAATGTGCTCCTATATAAAAATCCTTAAAGGCATAACTCACGTCATTGCTTGCCTTTCCTTCATTGAAGTTTGGGCTTGGAGTCAGTAGGCTATTGTCTTCTAAAAATTGAAATATAGTAGAGTTGAATTGCTGGTAGCTCAGAATGGTTCCTAGGGTAATATTAATATTGCTCTTTGAATTTATAATGTGGTAATAATCCAATTTAGCGTCTAATTGATTGCTCTTAATTCTTCTATTTTGCCCTATGTTATAATCAGAAAAGCCACTGTTGAATCCAATCGCGTTTGCCGTAGCCATATAAGGATTAACCCCATTGCTGTTGTCTAGAATGGCATTGTAAACAGGATCTTCATCTTTGATGAGGTGCTGTGATTCAAAAGCGAATATATTGTTCTCATCTAGGGTGTAATAATACTTGAGACTTTGGTTAATATTAAAGGGTTTTACTTCTTCTGTTTGAACCGTGCTGCCTATCACAGAAGAGAAAATAGATTGGTTTTGGGTGTCGTTAGAAGTCCTTCCCAATATATCGTAATCTATTTGATTGCTAAAGTTTGGT
>JAQWTF010000046.1:0-1536 GCA_029242825.1 Flavobacteriaceae bacterium
GCATGCCTAAGGTCCCAGGCAATTCTTTGAGATCCTTTTTTAGGCTTAGCTGTGATGGTTCTGATCAGGTTACCCTGAGCATCTTTAATGTGTAACAATAATTTGGCAGCTGTTTCAGAAGCCTCTGCATCTAATGCGTCCCAGCCTGGGAAAGGCACATTGTCATTGGCGCCTAATTTTTTCTCAGCAGCTTTTCTTTTGGCTTTTAAACTCTTGTAGTCCTCTTTTAAATGAACCGTGAATTCTGCTCCGAAAGTAGGGTTTTCTGCGAAGTAGTAGTCTGCTCCTGTGTTTCCTACATTGCTTCTTGGCACATACCATTTGGCTGTTCTTGGCGCAAATAAACTAGCTTTTTTGCTGAGGTTTTCAGCAGTGAAGTCTCTCAAGGGGGCATAGTTGTCTAGCACAAAGAAACCACGGCCAAAAGACGCCGCTACCAGGTCATTTTCTTCTCTTTGAATGGTAATATCTCTAAAAGAAATGGTAGGTGTACCACTCATTTTTTGCCAATTTTGACCGCCGTTTAAGGAGGTGAAAATACCATTCTCAGTGGCTGCAAAAAGCAGGTCTTTTTTAACATAATCCTGTATCATTCTCCAAACCAGGTTTCTTTCTCCGAGATCTTTACCTAGGGAGCGCCATGTTTTACCCATGTCATTAGACACCAATAAATACGGCTTGTAGTCTCCTTCTTTATGGTTGTCTAAGGACACATATACGGTGTTTTTGTCAAAGAGGTCTGCTTTAATATCGTTTACAAACGCCCTTGAAGGCAACCCTAATTTGGTCACAGGAATTTTAGTCCAGTTGGCTCCTGAATCTGTGGTGTATTGAATAATACCGTCGTCTGTACCTGCCCAAAGCAATCCTTCTTGCACTTCAGATTCAGACAAAGAGGTAATGGTGTTGTAATTAGACATAGCCCTTACATCCCAGGCATTGTCCCAAGACTGTTGTTTGCCCATAATAGGCAGCTCAATGCGCGCTTCATTTCTAGTAAGGTCTCCAGAGATAGGAGTCCAAGAATCTCCTCTATCTTCCGACTTCCAAACGCGGTAAGAAGCAAAATACAGTCTAGAAGCTTTGTGTGGGCTCACTAATATAGGGGCGTCCCAATTAAAACGCTCGTGGGGTTCACCCGCCCTTGCTTGTGGCTGAATCATGACAGGTTCTCCAGTAGTGAGGTCTACTCTGTGTAAGCCCCCTTGCTGAGTTTCTGCATATATAATATTTGGGTTTTCTGGGTCTGTAGCAGATTGATGCCCGTCTGCAAACAAGGTTTTATACCAGTGTTTGTTAGCAATTCCCTCTCGCTCATCTGTGGCAGAAGGCCCTCCAGAAGAACCGTTGTCCTGGGTCCCTCCAAAGATGTGATAAAAAGGTTTGGCATTGTTAACGGCCACCTTATAATATTGGGTAAGCGGTAAGTTTTTGTGGTATTTCCAAGTATCTGCCAGGTCAAAACTCTCATAGATTCCAGCATCTGTTCCCAACATAATATAGTTAGGATCATCTTTTTTAAAGACAATAGCATGG
>JAQWTF010000163.1:0-6927 GCA_029242825.1 Flavobacteriaceae bacterium
GCTTGAAAAAGAAGGAATTACTGTATATCCTTCCTCAGATAGTCTTAAAAGTATTGCCAACAAGGGCACCCAAAAACTGTTTTACACAGACCATCAGATTCCAACGGCAGCTTTCAATAGATTTGCCTACAGCTCAGAAATCGAGGACAGTATTGCTCATGGGGGACTGTCTTTTCCTTTTGTATGGAAGTCTGCTCAATTTGGTTATGATGGTAAGGGCGTAAAAGTCGTTAGACAAACTTCGGACTTAAAAGGACTCCCCAATGTAGCTTGCATTACAGAAAATCTCATTGCATTTGAAAAAGAATTGGCGGTAATTGTCTGTAGAAATCCTAGTGGAGAAAGTGTGCACTATCCAGTTGTTGAGATGGAATTTCACCCTGAGGCCAATCAGGTAGAATACGTTTTGTGTCCTGCAAGAATCACAGATCACTTGGCCCAAAAGGCCATAGAGGTGGCTTTAAAAACTTCTGAAGCTTATGGCCATGTTGGGCTCCTAGCGGTGGAAATGTTTTTAACAAAAGAAGGCGATATTTTGGTAAACGAAGTTGCTCCAAGACCACACAATTCAGGGCACTACTCTATTGAAGGGAGTTACACAAACCAATACGAACAACACCTCAGGGCTATACTGGACCTTCCTTTAGGAAACACCGCTAGTAAAGTAGCTGCCGTAATGGTCAATCTAGTAGGCGCAGAGGGCCACACTGGCGCTGTGGTGTATGAAAATATGAAACACATTTTAAGCCTTGAAGGAGTAACACCGCATATTTACGGAAAAAAAGAAACCCGGCCTTTCAGAAAAATGGGGCATGTAACCATAGTGCACCCAAATATGCAAACCGCAAGGGAGATGGCAGAAACCGTTAAAAAAAGTATTGCCGTAATTAGTGAGAAATAATTTGTGTGCAGGGAATAATCATCCAATATTTAAAATAATAAAGAGTATTCACCTCAGCCACAACAGTTTAAAAATAGTCTTAAATAAAAATACATGAAAAAAGTAGCCGTAGTTATGGGAAGTACCAGCGACCTTCCTGTTATGCAAGAAGCCATAGACTTTTTAAAATCTTTCAATATAGCCGTGATGGTAGACATAGTTTCTGCCCACAGGACCCCTGAAAAACTATTTAGTTTTAGTAAAAACGCACACCTAGAGGGTATTGGCGTAATTATAGCGGGTGCGGGTGGTGCAGCACATTTACCAGGAATGGTAGCTTCTTTATCTCCATTACCAGTGATTGGTGTGCCTATTAAAAGCAGCAATTCTATAGACGGTTGGGATTCTGTACTGTCTATATTGCAAATGCCGGGCGGGGTGCCTGTTGGCACCGTGGCACTGAATGGTGCCAAGAATGCGGGCATTCTCGCCGCCCAAATACTCGGGAGCAGTGAGCCAGCAATTATGGATCAAATGATTGCTTATAAGGAAGCCCTTAAAGAAAAAGTGATCGAAGGCGCTAAATCAGTTCAGTCGTAAAAAGTAGCAAAGGCGCTAAAAAAGTTCAGCCACAAAAAGTAGCGAAAGCGCTAAAAAAGTTCAGTCTTAAAGAGCAAGCTGCTCCTGCTTAAAACTGAATATTCACAAAAAAACACCTGTCAGTACATGTCTAAAAATCCTTTATTAGTCCCATTTGAAACGCCTCCATTTCATTTGATCAAAAACGAGCATTACAAACCAGCTTTTGAGACCGCTATAAGCCTCGCCAAAGAAGAGATTAGTGCCGTAAAGAAGCAATCAGAAGCCCCTACTTTTGAAAATACTGTAGCAGCCCTAGATTATGCAGGACAGACATTGGGACATATTTCAAGCATATTTTTTAACCTAAATTCAGCAGAAACCTCACCCGAAATGCAACAAATTGCACAAGAAGTGTCTCCACTTCTCACTGCTTTTAGCAATGACCTGAGTTTAGATCCTGAATTATTCAAAAGGGTAAAAGCCGTTTACGAACAGAAAGACAGCCTATCCCTAGACACGGAATCTCAAAGATTATTAGACAAATCTTATAAATCTTTTGTGAGGAATGGTGCGCTCCTCAATGAAGCAGAACAACAAATACTCAGAGAAATAGACAAAAACCTCTCTAGACTTCAATTGGAATTTGGAGAACACGTCTTGGCAGACACCCAAATATTCTCCCTTCACATAACAGATGAACTAGCATTAGATGGGCTACCAGACAGTGTCAAAACTGCAGCAGAAGACTTGGCAAAAAGCAAAGAAAAAGAAGGCTGGCTGTTTACTTTAGATTACCCAAGTTATGTGCCTTTTATGAAATTCTCCACCCAACGCAGCTTACGTGAAAAAATGTATAAAGCATTTACTAGTAAGGGATTTCAAAAGAACGAAAACAACAATGAAGCCATTGTGTTAGATATTGTTAGACTCAGACACCAAAGGGCGCAATTACTAGGCTATGAAAACCACGCACAATATGTCTTAGAAGAAAGAATGGCCAAAAGCCCAGCTAAAGTGTTTGATTTTTCACAAAACATCTTGGACAAAGCCTTACCTGCCGCTAAAGCAGAATTGGAGACCTTAAAAACTTATGGAAAAGAGCAGCTTGGCTTAGAGCGTCTAGAAAAATGGGATGGCTCCTTTGTGGGAGAAAAACTAAGGCAAGCGACTTTTAATTTTGAAGAAGAAGTACTCAAGCCCTACTTACCACTACAAGCTTGTGTGAAGGGCATGTTTGAAATTGCCCACAAACTGTACGGTTTAAACTTCAGCGAAGTCAATGATATACCTGTATACCACAAAGAAGTGTCTAATTATAAGGTTTATGACAATAAAGGTGCTTTTGTGTCCTATTTTTATACAGACTTTCACCCAAGATCCGGAAAAAGAGGGGGCGCATGGATGACCTCCTTTAGGTCCCAGTATAAAAAAGACGGCCAAGACTACAGACCACAAATAGCCATAGTGTGTAATTTTAGTTCGCCTACCTCCAAAACACCTGCATTACTCACTTTTCAAGAACTCACTACCCTGTTCCACGAGTTTGGTCACGCCTTACATGGCATGCTGGCCAACACCACTTACCCAAGTCTATCAGGCACCTCTGTATCTTGGGATTTCGTAGAATTACCCAGCCAAATCATGGAAAATTGGTGCTATGAAAAAGAAGCCTTATCGTTATTCGCCAAACACTATAAGGATCAATCATTAATTCCTATGGAATTGGTGCAGAAAATAAAAGACCAAGCGACTTTCCTAGAAGGAATGGCTACCTTGAGACAACTCAGTTTTGGTCTCTTAGATATGGCTTGGCACAGCAGTAATCCAGATGAAATAAAAGATGTTGTAGCTTTTGAAAATGAGGCATTTAAGGGAACCGACCTTTACCCCTCCGTAGCAGAAAGCTGTATGAGTACCGCTTTTTCTCATATTTTCCAAGGAGGCTATGCCGCAGGATACTATAGCTATAAATGGGCAGAAGTGCTAGATGCAGACGCCTTTGAAAAATTTAAAGAAGCAGGTATTTTTAATTCTAAAGTAGCGGCAGACTTTAAAGAATTCATTCTTTCAAAAGGAGGCTCAGAAGACCCTATGGTATTGTACAAAAAATTTAGGGGCAGCGAACCAAAACCGGAAGCATTACTCAAAAGAGCGGGTTTATTGAATGAAGCAAAGTGCTAGGGTATTTTTGAAGTAAATATCAAACCTATTGTATGAAGCTTAAAAGTTATGTTTTTTAAACCACCAAAGCTACTGCATCTCTTCATAGGCTTTGTAGCCGCCTGTAAGATTCACAACCCTTTTAAAGCCTAAACTGTCTAGCCTATAAGCTGCCTTTTCAGAACGCTTACCACTACGACAGTACACATAAATCTTCTTGCGTTTGCTTATGCTGTCAAAGGCCTTATTAAAGTCAGCAGACAACCAATCTATATTCACCGCATTAGGTAGGTGACCTTCCTTGAATTCTACAGGGGTCCGAACGTCTATTAAAAAACTTCTGCTGTTAATTTTGGCTGCCGAAGGAGACATCTCCCTGTTACTATGTTGTGCAACAACAAAAAAACTACTTAAAAATAACAGGCTAAAAAGGACTTTTTTCATAGATATGAGGCTTTTTCCATTGGGGAAATTCAAATGAGTCAGCTTTTACCAAAACATTTATTGCTTCCTAAAATTACAAAAAGGATTCAAAAACCCACCAAAGCAAAGCGAACAATATTGGAATACCCTCTACCCAAAAATTGGTGAAATAGCTACTTGAATGCTTACCAGAATGGAAAATCCCTAAAATCAGCAGCAGCGTAATCATAAGAGAAAGCCCCACCATTTGTAAAGGCCATGTCAATATAGCACCAGAAAATAAATGGCCTCCTAAAAAAAGTAGGGACCACAAAAGTCCAATATTTTTAGTCTTTTTAACCCCAAAGCGCTGTGGGAGTGTGGCCAATTGAGGGGTATCTTTTAAATAATCCCTCAGTTCAAAAGGAACCATTAAAGCCAGCACCAAGAAAAAATGAGACAGAAACAAGGTCAAAACACCTATAAATCCAAAAGGGTTGGATGGGCTTGAAATCTGCAAAACCATTTTAACCCCTACTGTAGCAAGCGGCAATACTACAGTCGCAAGTGCCCAAACAAAAGCAACAATATAAATTTTCATGCCCTTTACAGCCCTAAGGTTTTTTTGGGCTGGCAATACAGGTAGCCCATAAAGGGCGGTAAAAGCAACTAACATCAGTAATACCAAATAGGCCAATGGGTTTAAGTATAGCATCCCGTATAAGCCAAGCGCTCCACAGAAAAAACTCAATATTTGCATGGGCATAAATGACTTATGGGTCACTTTCAAATAGAAGGGACCACCCAAGCCATATTTGATAAAATTATAGCCCATCACAGTTCCAGAAAACAACACAACCCCCAAAGCATTGGACCATAAAATGTTTAAGCCTTTAGCACCCACATAACTGAGGGACACCACGGCAAAAGCCACGTGGACACTGGCCTTTAAATAAAAATCAAAAAATCTTCTCATTCCACGCATTCCACAAAAGTAAACAAACTGTTTATAAGCCTTTAAATTGGTTAAAAAGTTTAGCGAAGACTTGTATAAAAGGCGTTATAATTCTTCTTTTTATTAGTAATTTTGTGCATCTTTTTTACAGATCTAATATAACGATTTCGCTTATGAAAACAGATGTTTTTGCATTACGTCACATTGGTATACAAGGGGAAGAACAATCCCAAATGTTAAAAACAGTTGGGGTAGAAAGCCTAGACCAACTAATTTTGGAAACCATCCCTGCAGACATTCGTCTAAAAAAGGCATTGGATTTAGCGCCTGCCATGAGCGAACACGACTACTTGTCTCATATTGAGGCTTTGTCTCAAAAAAATCAAGTATTTAAATCATATATAGGTTTAGGATACCACCAGAGTATTACACCTTCTGTAATTAAAAGAAATATATTAGAAAACCCAGGATGGTATACTGCCTATACCCCTTACCAGGCAGAAATTGCTCAAGGTAGGTTAGAAGCATTAATCAATTTTCAGACCATGGTGTGTGAATTGACTGGAATGGACCTCGCCAACGCCTCTCTATTAGATGAGAGTACCGCAGCAGCAGAGGCCATGACCATGCTCTATGACCTAAGAACGAGAGACCAGAAAAAACAGGAGGCCATGTCCTTTTTTGTTTCAGAAGATATTTTACCACAAACCCTTTCTTTATTAGAAACTAGGGCAACACCATTAGGCATTCAATTAGAGGTTGGCCCTTTAGATGCATTTGCATTTGAGTCCCATTTTTATGGTGCCATTCTACAGTATCCTGGTAAAAACGGGGCCATTGGCGTCGTAGACCAGTTTATGGAAAAAGCCAAAACAACAGATATTAAAGTGGCTTTTGCAGCAGACATTTTGAGTTTAACCATGCTTACAGCGCCCGGAGAATTGGGTGCAGACGTGGTGGTTGGAACCACACAACGCTTTGGAATTCCTCTAGGCTATGGGGGGCCACATGCCGCATTTTTTGCCACAAGAGAAGATTATAAAAGAAGTATTCCTGGAAGAATCATTGGGCTCACAAAAGATACTGACGGATTGCCAGCCTACCGAATGGCGCTGCAAACCAGAGAGCAACACATTAAAAGAGACAAAGCGACTTCTAACATTTGTACCGCACAAGTACTTTTAGCTGTAATGGCTGGAATGTACGCGGTGTACCACGGACCTCAAGGCTTATTATATATTGCTCAGGGCGTGCACCACAAGACAGTTGCAGTGTCTAAGGCACTAGAAAGTTTGGGCTATACCCAGCAGAACAAAAATTATTTTGACACCCTTTTGGTATCGGCGCCAGCCAAAGAAATTAAAGCATTAGCAGAGGCCCATAAAGTCAATTTCCATTACATTGGAACGGATCAGGTAGGGATTTCTATTAACGAGGCCACTTCCGTGGCTGATGCCCAAGAGATTGTAGCCATTTTTGCTGCCGCTAAAGGACAAACTCCACCTACTATTTCGCTTGGGAATGAAACAAAAGTGCCCCAGCACTTGGCGAGAAAAACAGCTTTTCTAAGCCAAAAAGTATTTAATACCTACCACTCTGAAACGGCACTAATGCGTTATATAAAACAGTTAGAACGCAAGGATTTGGCTTTAAATCACTCCATGATTTCTCTGGGTTCATGTACCATGAAACTCAACGCGGCCTCAGAAATGTTGCCTCTTTCATGGGCGCAATGGGGTAGCATACATCCTTTTGTACCTGTTGAACAAGCAGCTGGCTACCATGAAGTTTTACAACAATTAGAATTACAGCTCAACGAAATTACTGGCTTTGCTGGCACCTCGCTACAACCAAACTCTGGAGCACAAGGAGAGTACGCAGGACTAATGACTATTAGAGCCTACCATGCTTCTAGGGGAGAAAGTCACAGGAATATATGCCTCATACC
>JAQWTF010000113.1:0-2024 GCA_029242825.1 Flavobacteriaceae bacterium
CGCTGTAGAGGAATTTGAGAAGAAATAATCTATGGGTAAAGACCATAAGAAACTTTTAAATAATTTAGAGCGCATTAGAAAAGCTGCGGGTTTAACACAGCAAGAGATGTCTGTAAAGGCAGAGGTTTCAAGAAAGAGCATCAACGCTATTGAAAATGGCGTTTATGTACCCTCTACCGTATTGGCACTAAAAATTTCAAGGACCTTGGGCTGTAAGGTAGAAGACCTCTTTGAGTTACCTTAGTACTTTGAGCAAATATTTTTTGTAAATTTATTTGAAACATGTAGCATCCATCAGTCATTTAAATGCCCTCCGTATGACCATCAATATTTCTAAAAAAGCGTTTTACCCCCTACTGTTATTAATCATACCTTTTGTAGGCATGTTTGTTTCTGATCAGGTGAATTGGAGCCCTTTTGATTTTTTAGTCATGGGTCTTTTGTTGTTTTCACTTGGCTTAGCAGCCGATGCCATTTTTAGAAAGTTCAAGCAATTGCGCAGCAGACTTCTTTTCACCGCCCTATTGTTGGTGGTATTTTTACTGATTTGGATAGAGCTGGCAGTAGGGCTTTTTGGCACTCCACTAGCGGGGAGTTAGGTGGTTATTTACGCTTCCAAACTTGGGTGCGGCCAAGGAATGAAAAGCCTAAGAATCCACGAACATTTAGGGTGTTTGGATCTTCTAAACGAATGGTGCAATCGTAAGATTTACCGTTGGCTGGATCCATGATTTTACCGTCCGTCCAATCGGCATTTTCTCGAGAGAGACCCCTAACAATCAAAAGCCCTTCAATGGGTTTGTTCTGATCCTTCCCTTTACAGTTCACACATTTTTTACCCTGATCTTCTGGCAGTAGCAATCGCAGGACGCGGCCATAGAGTTTGCCTTGTTCTACGTAGAGTTCAATTTCTGATTTGGCTACGCCGGTTTCGTCGTCAATATTGACCCAGGTTCCCTCTACTGAAGGGGTTTGCAATAAGAGGAATAAAGAGAGTAGTAGTGAGTACATTTTTTATTTTAAAGATAGGAATATGATCCCTTTTCTCAAAATCCGTAATTCGGGTAGGACTGCCGCCAGAAGTTTTTATACCTTTATTTAAAATACAAGTCATATGAAATTTCTGTATCCCCTTTGTTTTTTATTGTTTTCATTCACTGCTTTGGCGCAAAACACTTCCTATGCAATCAGTTCTTATACTGACCTGGATTTGGATCCCGCAAGAAAGGCCCCCAACACTCATTATTTAGGAAGTGCCTGGCTCAAAGGCTTGGCGCCTGCCTCTGAAGACATTGATTTCAATATTACCTTGGCTACGTTTAAGGCCAATTCTACCTTAGATTGGCACAAGCATGAGACCGGACAGGTTTTGATTGTGGTCTCAGGAAAAGCCTACTACCAGGAAAGAGGCAAAGATGCCGTAGTACTCAATGAAGGCGATGTCATTAAATGTGACAAGCAGGTAGAGCACTGGCACAGCGCTACTAAGGAGAGCGATGTTTCATATATAGCCGTATACGGAAACGGGGCACCCACAACCTGGACGGAGAAGGTGAGTCAGGAGTATTACGATCAGGTGGCGCTGGCTTTGAAAGGATTTTAAAAATCCTGATACCCCATTTCTAGGTTTAATTTAAATACGGCTTCTGGATCAAAAGCTTCAATGGCCACGATCTCCAATTGCTTATTTAAGAGCTGTACTTTTTTGTCGTAGGATTCTGCCCAAACCGCCTTGTTCCAATCTCCTTGGTCTGTCATGAGATCTGAGAGTGCTTTCATGGCACTCAATACTGCTTTTATCTGGTTGGGAATCCACGAGGTAATGGGGGTGCCTCCTGTGGCTTTTGGGTAGGCCGTATTCTGCATGATGTATTTTTGCACAAACTGCCAATGGCCATTTCTAAAGAGGTAAATTTCTTCATACACCTGCATAAGGTGCTGCATGCCCAATTGATTATTGCTTTCTTTTAACCGGTCTACCAGCGGTCGTTTATTCATTTCAGTGGCCAATTCCTTAAAGAACT
>JAQWTF010000129.1:0-4041 GCA_029242825.1 Flavobacteriaceae bacterium
GTGGTGTTAAAAACCATTTTAAATATATCTACTTCAGTGATTATAGAAGTCAAGGATAAAAATGACCATAGGGTCACTCTTTATAAAATTGATCCTACTTTTTTTAAACGCTAGTTAAAAGGTTTTAAGTACGTTTAAAAAATCCTCCTTCAACACTTTTCTAAGACTGTGTAACAATCTTTTTGCTTGTTCAAATGAAAATACCATAGGAGGTTTTATTTTTAGCACATTGTGATCGGGACCATCTGTACTCATTAATATGCCTAAATCTTTCATTCGGTTGGCTAAGTATTCTGCTTCTGCTGCTAAAGGGGTTTGTTGGTCGGAGAGAAGCTCTATGCCCACAAACAGACCGTGACCTCTGACATCTTTAATGATAGGAAAGTCTTTTTGGAGGTCTTTAAGTGCTTGGATCAAATAACGCCCCACCTGCTTTGCATTTTCTTGAAGTTTTTCTTCTTTTATGACGCTTAAGGTTTCAGAAGCAATAGCGCATGAAACCGGATTTCCCCCAAAAGTGTTAAAGAATTCCATTCCATTCGCAAATTTTTGAGCCACTTCTTGGGTGCATACTACGGCAGCTACTGGGTGCCCATTTCCAAGGGGTTTGCCAATAGTGACTATATCTGGAACCACTCCATATAATTCAAACCCCCAAAAATGCGTACCCATTCTTCCACAGCCTGTTTGTACTTCATCTGAAATACAAATCCCCCCTGCGGCCCTCACTGCCTGGTAGGCGAGTGGTAAAAAGTCTTTAGGTAAGGGCACTTGCCCGCCACAGCTAATAATGGGTTCTATAATAAAGCCTCCCAAAGTTTTGTCTTGCTTATGAATTGACGCTATGGTTTTTTGCACTTCCTGAGCATAGAGACTACCAGTGTTCTCCCCGCGGTAGCTTCCTCTAAAAGCATCTGGCATAGGAATTAAGTGGGTGTTTTCAGGTTGTCCTTGCCCTCCTTTGCCATTGAATTTATAAGAAGAAACCCCTATGGTAGTATTGGTATTTCCGTGATAGCCGTGTTCACTAGCAATTACCTCCTTGCTTCCAGTAAGGGTATAGGCCATTCTAAGGGCTAGTTCATTGGCTTCTGATCCAGAATTTACAAAATGAACCACCTCTAAACCTTTGGGTAAGGTGACTATGAGTGCCTTGGCAGCCTTGTTGAGATTGCTGTGTAAGTACCTGGTATTGGTATTCAATACGGCCATTTGTTGTTGACCTGCTTTGACCACTCTTGGGTGTTCATGCCCTACATGAGCTACATTATTAACAGTGTCTAAGTATTTCTGTCCGTTTTGGTCTATGAGATATGCCCCATGACCTCTCACTATATGAAGGGGTTCTTGGTATTGCAGGCTCAAGCTTTTTCCCAAATGTTTTTTGCGGTAGTCTAGTAGGTCTTTTTGAGCGCTTTTTAACTGAGGTTTTAATGACTTTAATTGAAACATTTGGTTCGGGTCTGGACATAGGTCTGCCCAGAGATCTTGGCTTTGATAGGTTTGAACACCAGGAAAATCTTCTGTATAGTCCAATAGGTCTAATAAAATTTGAAAGTGTAGGTGGGGTGCCCAGTTGCCATTGTTTTCTTTAGAACCTAATAGACCAATGAGTGTCCCTTTTTTTAGGGCATCGCCCACTTTGTGGGCAGCGATAGATGCTGGGTCCAAATGTCCGTAAAGGGTGTAGAAAGAATCGTTTAAGAAACGGTGTTCCAGAATAACAAAACCTCCGTATTCCTTTTCTCCTTTTCGGTCTAGCGCCATTACTACCGTTCCATCTAAAAGCGCATGCACGGGTGTTTTTGAGGGCAGCCAAAAATCTACTCCTAGGTGTACACATCTACTAATAGGCCCTTGATCACTGGGAATGTCGTAATCTTCAGAGGTGTATAGGGGTCTGGGTTCAAGGTAACCGCCTGCTATTATTTTATTCGGATGAGCCTCTTGGAGCCGCGCTATCTTGTATTGAAAATAGGTGAGGTCGTTAAAAGCGGCTTCATTTTCTATCCATAGGCTGCTTACGCTCAAATCTAAGTGAATGGCGTCTTGTTTTTTTTGGTCGGGAAATAAATGAGACAAACTGAAGGACTGTTTTTTAACCCATGCTTCAAATTTGGTTGCATTGGGGTGCGCCTTGTAATTACAGGCTTTTCTAAAGGCGTAATAAGCCAATTTGGCATTTATTCCCCTCCATTTCTCAAGCAGTCCCCAGGCCGGCTTTTCGCTAACGAGTAGGTATTTATTTTCTGGATGCTCTTTTTTATTGATAGCTGCCTTGGTCAGTGAGACTACCAAGCGCATGCCAATTAAATGGTATAAATGCAGCAGTTCTTGCTCAGAAAGGGGCTGAGATTCATGATAGCCTTTAACAATAGGTAAACAGGCTGCTAAGGGGTTTTCTGTGCCCATAATACCATAGGTGCAGGCAATGGCAAGGTCGTTGATGGTTTGGCTATAGCAGGCGTCTCCATAATCTATGAGCCCAATTATTTCGGGCTGAATGGGTGAATGACTTACAATAATATTGTGGTCATTGGCGTCATTGTGAATAACCGATTTGGGTAGTTGGTTGTAGGTTTCTTGATGGGTTTTAAAGTCGCTTATAAAAGGATTAATTAGCGCTAGCTCAGACGCTTTAAATAGATGCAGATGTTGTCTTACCCACAAACACTGGCTCAAGTCCCATTCAAAGTTTCTTTGGGCAAAGGGGTGCGTAAAGCCTTGTAAACTTTGAGTAATTTGTCCCAAATGATTTCCCAATCCATATCTCAGATTAGAAAGAATAGGATTGGTGTTGGCCCAAAGCCTTCCATCCATCCATTGGAATACCCTTAGAACACCTGCTTCTCCATTGATGTCTATGGCGTTATTATAACAGCCATTTATATTTGGGATTAGAGCGGGTATGTTGCCTTTAAAATCACTGTTTTTTAAATGAAGTACAAGCGCTTCTTGAAAGGGTATAGAGGCTATTGTTTCAGGATCTCTAGAGATTTTTACAATAAAGCTACCCCCTTGATTTGTGTCTAATTTATAGTTGAGGTCTAATTCACCTGCCAGAGGACTGAGCGCTCCTTGGAGATTGAAATACTGCGCTAAATGGCTTAAAATTTCATTTGATACCATTTACAAAAATTCAAATTTCATCCAAATACTAAAGAGTACCCCCATAGAAATGGTCAGTACCACCACATACATGATACATATACCAATGCTTTTACTGAGGGTTCTGAGCCAGCTTCTTTCGAATAGTTGTTTGAATCCTAAGAAGGTGTGAATGGGCAGCAATAAGAGTAAGAAAAATTCAGGTTCTGACACCTTATCTGGAAAAAAGTACTGTATACCAAAATACAGGGAGAGTATTAAAAACCAAAAACTGTGTTGGTTTACCGCCAATATTAAATGGCTGTAATAATAGGGGGCTGTTTTTCTGTTAAATACCCAAAGGATACCAGCGTAAACGGGCATGAGCAGAAATAGCGACCAGGACAGAAACTTCAAAAAACTATTCATATAGATTTTTGGATTTTCCATTGCCTTTATAATCCCATCTTTTATTTTGGTTAATTTTTCCTCGTTTTCCTCCGAGGAAAGCTCAGATGCATTGTTTCCGAATTCAACATTAAAAGTAATCTCTTTGGGTGCTAAGGAGTCTATGGTGGCTTCTTCTATAGGGCTCGCGTTTGTTCTTGCTTGATCTAGCACCTTGTAAACCTCTTGCTTGTTTTCATCTGACACACTGACTTCATTGCCTAAAAAACCAGAAAAAACAAAGAAAAACAGAAAACTCACAAAAATATAGAACCTGAAGGGCGGCATGTATCGGGCTCTTTTTCCTTGGATGAAATCTTTTGTGAGGCGTCCTGGTTTAATGGTTAAGGCTTTTAAAGACTTCCAAAATCTGGTGTCAAAGGCAAAAAGATTTCCGGTAAAGTCTGCCAATAAAAAACGAAATGGACGTTGGTATTCAAATACTGATTGGCCGCAATTTGGACAAAATTTACCTTCAAAAGTGTGTTCGCAATTTTTGCAATGTAT
>JAQWTF010000133.1:0-2805 GCA_029242825.1 Flavobacteriaceae bacterium
GTATCACAATTTTAATATTAAAGAAAAAGGTGCAAGCAGCCTGTTTACTTTTACTGTGAGCCCTCCTGAAAAAGACAGTGAAGTTCAGGGCTTATTCGAAGCGGCAACAAAAGAAAGCCAGTTCAATAAAAACATCGTAAATATTAGCTATGACCACATTCCCTCACAAGTAGTTCTTGAGACTTCTAGCACAAAATTTGTGAGACTCAACATACAAAAAAGAGGCAGTCATATAGGATATATTATGGGTGCAGGAGATAAGATTCCTGAAAGTCTGGAAGCTATAGGTTATGTGGTTCACCAATTAAACCCAGAAAATTTAGGGAGTTTAGACCTTTCTAAATATCAATCCATTATTCTAGGTATTAGGGCTTTGAATGTTATAGATGGTTTGGCACTAAATAAAAATATTCTTGGAGAATATGTGAAAAATGGTGGTGTTTTAATTAGTCAATACAACACAGCGGCCAGGAACTCAGACAATCTTTTTAAATTAGCCCCCTACCCGCTTTACCTATCTAGAGATAGGGTTACCAGAGAAAATGCCCCGGTTAGTTTTATAGATCCCAAGCACCCCTTATTATCTTTTCCCAATAAAATAGACGCTAAAGATTTTGAGGGATGGGTACAGGAACGTGGATTGTATTTTCCAAACAAATGGGACAAAGCATACCGCCCAATATTGGAAATTAAAGATGGTAATGAAGCGCCTACCCAAGGTAGTTTATTAGTAGCACCATTTGGGAAAGGGCACTTCATATACACAGGCCTGAGTTTCTTTAGAGAATTGCCTGCCGGAGTTCCTGGTGCCTACCGATTGTTTACCAATATGATTTCAATGCCACAAAACATTGAAAAACAATCCCTTAAAAATTAGATATGAGTCTATTAGATTGGAGCATCTTAATTTTTACACTACTTTTTATAGTGGGTTATGGATTATGGAAAACCAAAGGCAGTAAGGATGTAAGGGACTATGTACTTGGCGGAAAAGAGGCCAATTGGGCTACAGTAGGCTTGTCTGTCATGGCCACTCAAGCCTCTGCCATAACGTTTCTGTCTACCCCAGGACAGGCCTATCACGACGGAATGGGCTTTGTACAATTCTATTTTGGATTACCCTTAGCCATGCTAGTGATTATCCTGGTATTTATTCCTTTATACGATAGGTTACAGGTAGAAACAGCCTACGAATTTTTAGAGAAACGCTTTAATGGAGAAACCAGAACACTCACCGCACTACTGTTTTTGGTGCAAAGGGGACTCTCCGCTGGAATTACCATCTTTGCACCCGCCATAATTCTCTCTGCCGTATTGGGTTGGCCACTCAAACTCTTGGTGTTAATTATAGGAGGCTTAGTGATTCTTTATACGGTAAGTGGGGGAACAAAAGCCGTTAACGTCACGCAAAAACAACAAATGTTTGTAATTATGGGCGGTATGTTTGTGGCCTTTTACATGATTGTTTCTGGCCTCCCGGCCGATGTCAATTTCAGTAAAGCCTTCACCATTGCCGAACAGTCTGGCAAATTAGACGTCTTAGATTTTAGCCTCGATCCCAACAATAGATATACATTTTGGAGCGGTATTACTGGCGGTTTTTTCTTAGCGCTCTCCTACTTTGGAACTGACCAAAGCCAGGTCCAAAGATACCTTTCTGGAAAATCTAAAAAGGAAAGCCAATTGGGCCTAGTTTTCAATGGGATCTTAAAAATTCCAATGCAATTTTTCATTCTAGGGGTTGGGGTAATGGTATTCGTGTTTTTTCAGTTCAATGCCAATCCCATACATTTTAATCCAGCCGCTCAAAAAGCCATGGAAGCCCCTGAGTACATTGGCCAATACGAATCTCTGAAAACATCCCTTTCTAAGAATCAGTCAGAGCGCGCTACTTGGCAAATAAATTATTTAAATGCCTTGGAAGATCATAACACTGAAGTGGCAAATAAGGCCAACTTTATGTTGAAGGACTTGCAAAAAGAAGAAAAGGACCTTAGGATTCAAACCAAGACACTCTTAAAAAAAGCAGATCCCTCTATTGCAGAAAATGACAAAGATTACGTATTTATATACTACATCTTACACTATTTACCCAAAGGACTTATTGGGCTTTTATTGGCCGTAATTCTCTCTGCAGCCATGTCTTCTACCGCCTCAGAATTAAATGCCTTAGGCACTATAACGAGTATAGATCTTTACCGACGCTTTGCACCTGCGTCAAAGGACAAAGACCACTATTTAAAAATGACCAAATGGTTTACTTTTGGATGGGGCATTATAGCCATAGGAATAGCCAGTGTAGCCAACCTATTTGAAAACCTCATTCAATTGGTCAACATCATTGGATCTATCTTTTACGGCAATGTTTTAGGGATATTTCTGTTGGCATTTTTCTTTAAGTACATAAAAGGAAAAGCCGTATTCTACGGAGCAATCATTACACAGATATTGGTCATACTTAGCTTTTATATGGACCTCATGTCCTATCTGTGGCTCAATGTATTGGGTTGTGTGTTGGTCGTAGCATGCGCACATCTGCTGTCTGTTTTTTTTAAGGAAAAACAAACAGCAGCTTAGCACGCTAGACTAATTATTTACGCCATTCTGCCAATGAATCTGTGTTCATTTTTACATAATCCATATTATTGGCCTCCACAGCTCCAGCCAAAGAAGCCTCTGCAGCTGCTATAGCTTTTTTGACCATACCAGCTTTAGCATATAATAAAGACTGTTGTCTCAATTGCCAAAAAGCAGGTTTTTCAATCTGTGCCATGGCAGTGTCCATATATGCCAAAGCTTGTTTTA
>JAQWTF010000139.1:0-2569 GCA_029242825.1 Flavobacteriaceae bacterium
GCCAAATATAGACCAGCTAGACACGGATTCAGATGGCATTGGAGATATAGAAGATCCAGATGACGACAATGACGGTTATTCAGATGCCGATGAAGTTAGCTGTGGCAGCGATCCATTATTTGCTGCTAGCCTCCCAGCCGATACCGACTCAGATGGCATTCCTAATTGTATTGATTCTAACGACGATAATGATGGCTATTCTGATACCGACGAAACTACTTGCGACTCAGACCCACTAGACGCTTCTAGCCTCCCGGCCGATGCAGATGCAGACGGAATTCCTGATTGTATTGATACAGATGACGATAATGATGGCTTTGATGACAACAACGACGCCTTTCCCCTAGACGCCGCAGAATGGTTAGACACAGACCAAGACGGTATTGGAAATAATGCAGACACGGACGACGACAACGACGGCCAGTCAGATGTTCATGAGACGGCCTGTGGTTCTGATCCTTTGGGTGGCAGTGAAGCATCGGCCGATGCGGACGCAGACGGCCTACCCAACTGTGTAGATACGGATGATGATAATGATGGTGTTGAAGATACTTCAGACGCCTTTCCACTAGACGCTTCTGAATGGACAGACACAGATGCAGACGGCATTGGAAACAATGCAGACACGGACGACGACAATGATGGCTATTCGGATTTAGATGAACTGTCTTGTGGTTCAGATCCTTTAAATCGCTTTAAAAAACCGGCCGATCAAGACGGGGATTTACTAGGGGATTGTATTGATTCTGACCGAGATGGAGACGGAGTGCTCAATACCCAAGATGTTTTTCCTGACAATTCAATAGAATGGCAAGATACGGACGGAGATGGCCTAGGAGACAATTTTGAAGTAGACGACGACAATGACGGCGTGTTGGATAGTATGGATGCTTTTCCGTTAGACCCCTCTGAATGGGCAGATGCAGACTTAGACGGCATTGGAGACAACGCAGATACCGATATTGGCAATGATGGTTATCCTGACGAGGAACTTGTTGTTTCTGGAGTGCTAACCCCAAATAGTAGTGGGTCAGAACGTTTTTGGAAGGTCATTAACCTAGAAAAATACCCTATTAATAGAGTGGCTGTATTTGACAAAAATGGAGTGCCGGTATTTAGTGCTAGCAACTACCAAAACAACTGGTCAGGTACCTTTAAAAATAGTCCGCTCCCAGGGGGGTCTTACTACTATATTATTAAAAAAGGTAATGGAGAAATGGCAGAAGAGGGGTGGTTGTATATTACCTATTAACTAAGTGTTGTTTTTGGCTACTCTTCCAAAACCTCCGGATACAGAAAGCTGTTGTAAGGGAAGCGTGTAACGTGAATGTCTCTAACCGCGTCGTATACTTTTTGCCTAAACTGGTCTAGATTTTCTTTGTTTAAGGCAGATATAAAAAGGGCGTTTCCGTCCATTTTTTGCATCCAAGTACGCTCCCACTCTTCCATAGTGAAGTGTTTGCTGGTGCGCTCTGTGATGAGGTCGTCTTCATCCAAGCGCTCTGGCTTATATTGGTCAATCTTGTTAAACACCATGATGGTGGGCTTGTCTGCCGCTTTAATATCTGCCATAATAGCGTTTACCGCCGCAATCTGATCTTCAAAATCTGAGTGAGAAATATCTACAATATGCAGCAGTAAATCTGCTTCACGCACCTCATCCAAGGTGCCTTTAAAACTCTCTACCAGTTGGGTGGGGAGTTTTCTAATAAATCCTACCGTGTCTGTCATGAGGAAGGGTAAATTACCAATCACTACTTTTCTAACGGTGGTGTCTAGGGTAGCGAAAAGCTTGTTTTCTGCAAAGACCTCAGACTTACTCACCACATTCATTAGGGTAGATTTCCCCACATTGGTATAGCCCACTAAGGCCACGCGTACAAGGGCACCACGATTGCCGCGCTGGGTTTCCATCTGGCGGTCAATCTTTTGAAGCTGCTTCTTTAAAAGCGTAATTCTATCGCGAACAATACGGCGGTCTGTTTCAATCTCTGTCTCTCCTGGACCGCGCATTCCAATACCCCCTTTTTGACGTTCCAGGTGGGTCCAAAGACCCGCTAGTCTGGGTAATAAATATTGGTATTGGGCCAACTCTACTTGAGTTCTAGCATAGGAGGTTTGGGCCCTTTGGGCAAAAATATCCAGGATTAAAGAGGTCCTATCTACAATTTTACATTTGAGCTCGCGCTCAATGTTTTTTTGTTGTGCTGGGGAGAGTTCGTCGTCAAAAATAACTGCACCAATCTCGTGCTCTTTTACAAATTCTGCTACTTCTAATATTTTTCCTGTTCCAATATAGGTTTTAGGATTGGGCACGTCTATGCGCTGCACAAAGCGTTTCAATACTTCCCCTCCAGCAGTGAAAGTTAAAAACTCCAGCTCGTCTAAATACTCCTTCATTTTCTCTTCTGGCTGCTCCCTGGTAATAACACCAATGAGCACCGACTTCTCATAATTTAGATCCTGGGCTTCAATCATATATTTGTAGCTATTTAAGGTGTAAAGATACCGAAAGTTCAGATCATTTTAGAGAATAAGACCTCCCGAGTTTAGAGATATTTTAAATTCC
>JAQWTF010000145.1:0-2432 GCA_029242825.1 Flavobacteriaceae bacterium
CTGTTTTCAATTTTATACTTTAAAATTCTTTCTCCATACACAAAATTCGCTGGATTTAATTCAGGACAAGCTTCATAAACGACCTTCCATGGCTCGTAGGCTGAATCGTAGTTTTTTACTTTTACAAATTCCGAGTAGATAGATAAATTGGTCGCACAATCTTGCGCTTGTAATTTAAAAACGCCAACGAAACCAATTAGGGCTATGGTCAATATGTGCAGTTTCTTTTTCATGATGCTAGTATATATTGTGTTTAATTATAAAAATAAGGGCTAAAAATAATTAATTTATTTTTCTTTTCAAGAACCATCTGTCATTTAATGAGAGTCCAACACGAAGACTTAGGTAGTTTTCTTTAATTAAACCAGCCTTTGCGGTACCTAAAGCACCCATTTCAATCCCGATGTTCAAATTAGAAAAAGTGCCTCCCATAGGAAGACCTACTCCAATATTTGTGCCAAAATCTTTAATAGCCTGATTATTTACTTCCATTCCAGTATTGACTAATCTAATTCCAAAGCGATAAGTGGCTCTTTTGAAAAAAGAAGCGAATGGAGCAAAATCAGGCACATAATACCCACCCACCCTAAGGGTAGACGCGTCAGAGTAAGCCACATTTGATTGGTTTAGAAAAGCGCTACTAAAACTACTCATCTCTTGAAGAGAATAAGAGGCTCCAACAAGCCATTTTTTGTTTTCTCCAATTCCAAGACCTAAAGTTGTCATAGAAGGGATTTCAATGGTGTTGTTTTTTAAATTAGATGCCTCCAAGTCTAATTCAGAGACTTCTAACTCTGACCCGTTAACCAATGAGAGTGATCCTACTTGTTGCGTATTACTCGCTTTTAAGTCCAATCCTGTCGTATGAACAAAAGAGGTATACAACGTCAGTTTATCTGTGATTTTTGGGGTGTAATTTGCCGCTAATTGGAAATTAAAACCATTCATTCTTGATGTTCTCCTATCTATGGTTCCAAACAATACAGAACTTAAAGATTGGACCCTTTCTTTATTCACCGTTCCAAAATTAGCAAAGGCAGAAGCCCCTACAGTAAGGTTTTTTGTGGGTGCTGCACCCAATGAGAAATATATTTTACTCAGTCCTCCGTCTCCAGAAAAAACGTTTGTGATTGTTTCCCCATCTGCATTTTCTGCACTAGAATTTAAAATATACCCCATAGAGGTAACTGGTGTAATCCCAAAACCAATCCCCATATTTTTAGCTATAGGCATAGCTACAGATAAATAATCAATGGCAGTTAAAGCAGTGCTTTTTTCTTGGGTATCTGAAGTCAAGTCCATTCTTCGATGAGATAGACCCACAGTGTATGTGGTTAACTTCAAAAGTCCATAAGAGGCAGGGTTCTGAAGATTTACATGAATTGAATCTCCATAAATACTCAACCCTCCCATAGCATTGTTTTCCACTGTATTGGCGGGATTAAAAGTGCCTAATCCAAAGTATGAATAAGGAGAAACCGTACCATCCTGGGCATTGGTTTTTATGAATAAGCAAACAGCAAGGGTAAAGATTAACTTTTTAAACATCTAAAACGTGTTATAATCAAGCAATTGGCGCAAGCCTTGTACCAGAAAATTAGAATGGGCAAATATGGTATTTTTTAGTCGTTTAGACAAGAATTGAGCGTCTCCGCCTGTTAAAATAAGTGTTAAATCTTCATAGGTACGCCCTAAACTACTTTGCCAACCTTCTATTTCAAAGACTAATCCGTTCACAGCCCCTGCTAAAATACTGTTCTGAGTATTGGCACCAAGCGCAATAAATTCCTCTTTTAAAGTAACAAAGGGTAATTTATTGGTATGTTCATGCATGGCTTTAAAACGCATTTGTAAGCCTGGTGAAATAGCGCCACCCCGGTAGATTCCATTCGATGAAATAAAATCGTAAGTCACACAACTGCCCGTATCTACCACCAAACAATTCTTCCCCGGATACATAAATACTGCTGCAGCGACCAAAGCAATCCTATCTGCTCCAAGAGTTTCAGGGGTCTCATACCTATTTTCAAATGGAAGCTGCATTTCACTATTCACTTCCAAAAGAATGGTTTTTTCTTTTAGAAAAAGCTGTATTTGTGGTTCAATACTAACAACAGAGCATAAAATAGCCTGCTTTATCTCTGGAAAATCAAAAAACAAATCAATCAGTGTGGCATGCATCTCCACTAGCTTAAATTGAGTTCTAAATACCTCATCTTCTTGCTCATAGACCACCAATTTACCCAAGGTATTTCCTATGTCTAACACTAGTTTCATGCTACAAAGATGTAAAATCTAAAAAAACAATTGCCTTTTTTTCTCTTTTTGTTTGTATATCCTAAATTAGAAATTATATTTGCATCCGCTTAATAGCATGGTGCCTTAGCTCAGTTGGTAGAGCAATGGACTGAAAATCCATGTGTCCCTGGTTC
>JAQWTF010000023.1:0-2944 GCA_029242825.1 Flavobacteriaceae bacterium
GTACAGGCATTTGAACAGGCTGTTTGGAATATTCCGTCTTTAATTTCTTCGCCCTTAAGTTTTGCGTCTAAAATTGTTTTTTGTGTCATTTGGATACACATAGAACATTTTTCCATCACCCCTCTTGAACGAACAACAACATCGGGATTCAATACCATGCGACCTAAGTCATTATTCATGTGGTAATCAAACTCATCATTTTTGTTGTACAAGAACCAGTTGAAACGGCGAACTTTGTAAGGACAGTTATTCGCACAATATCGAGTTCCTACACAACGGTTATATGCCATATGATTCTGACCTTGTCTGCCGTGTGAAGATGCCGCTACGGGACATACTGTCTCACAAGGAGCATGGTTACAATGCTGACACATCACCGGTTGAAATGCAACTTGAGGATTTGTAGCAGCTTGCTCCATTTCACCAAAAGTATTTAATGAATCTCCAATTCCTGAAATGGCTTCTTTAGTTTGGTTGTCTCCTTCAAAAGTTGTTGCAGAAGAATAGTAACGGTCAATTCGCAACCAATGCATATCACGTGATTTTCGCACTTCACTTTTACCAACCACAGGAACGTTGTTCTCAGCATGACATGCTACTACACAGGCGCCGCATCCGGTACACGAGTTCAAATCAATAGAGAGGTTAAAATGATGTCCTATAGATCTGTCAAATGAATCCCATAAGTCTACAGAAGTAGCTTCTACTTCTTGGTGGTCTAAAGACACCATAGGTTGTGGATTCCAATATTTAGCGTCTTTAGTATTAAAGACCTCTAGGGTTGTTTCCTTAATAATGTCGCCACGCCCCATAAGGGTTTTATGAAGCTGAACACAAGCAAACTCGTGCATACCTCCCTCTTTAGCAACAGAAACCTCCTGTGTTTTTGAAAAATCATTATACAAAGCAAAAGCATTCACCCCTACCTGCATTTCTTCTTTTAAGCCTGCTGTTTTTCCATAACCTAAAGCCAAACCAATGGTTCCTGGCGCCTGACCTGGCTGAATAATCACGGGTACATTTGAAAGCGTAGTACCATTTACTGTTAAACTGATATAACTACCGTCTAAACCTCCATTGGCTACATTTTCATTCACAAGGCCTAAACTAGCCGCGTCTGCTTTGGAAACTGTAGCATAATTATCCCAAGAAACTCTGGTGATAGGATCTGGAAATTCTTGCAACCAGGGGTTATTGGCCTCTTGACCATCTCCCATACCTGTTTTAGCATACAACACCAACTCCATGGCAGGAGCAGTAACCGCTTTAAGCGCATTAAGTTGTGCAGAAGCGTCTATAGCAGAAACCATTTTGGTTGCCGCTGAAGTACCTACAAACACACCGTCATGAAGGGCTTTATTCCAAGCGGCACCTCCAAGAAGCTGCGCTTCCCAGTGGGTCTTTATATAATCGTAATAAGTACCTTCTATTCCAGCCCAATTCATTAGTGCTGTCTGGAATTGTCTGGTGTCGAATAATTCTTTTATAGTAGGTTGCGTAAGGCTATAATGACCTTTCTTAACCGCCACATCTCCCCAAGACTCTAAATAGTGAGACGCAGCTCCTACCCACTGAACAGATGCAGTAGTTTCATTAGGCATGGTAGAAAAAGCTACCGTAGTACCTACATTTGAAAGCGCAGATTTAAATTCAGCTGCATTAGGCAAGCTATACACAGGATTAACTCCATCTACAACCAACAAGCCTACTTGACCAGCAGCCATATCTGCAATTAAAGACTGTACCGCCTTATCGTTACCTTGACGCACATATCGAGGTGCTGCAACATCGAAGGCAACACTTTCTATAGAAGCATTTAAACGCAACACTAAAGATTGCGCTTCTACACTATCAATACCGGTCAATACTACAGCTTTATTACCAGCCTTAACAACAGCTTTAGCAGCTGATTTAACGGCAGTCATTATATTTTCAGGAAGTGCTACAGAGGTAGCTCCTGTTGTTACAATTTCATATAGCGCAGCCAAAGCTTGAGCTTGCTGTGCTGAGTTAGAAGGCACTCTTTTATCTGCAGCAGCACCTGAAAGCGTCATATTAGACTCAAACTGGTAGTGTTGAGACATTTGGTGCGCACTTGGAATTCTACCTTTAGCATAACCTCCGTCAAAACCACCACCTTGCCAATCACCTAAGAAATCTGCACCAAAGGATACAATCACAGCGGCTTTTTCTAAATAGTAATCTGCCAAAGCCCTTTCCCCTGTAACTGCTTCAAAAGCGTCTAGTGCAGCAGACTCAGAAATAGCGTCATAAACCACATGAGAAACCTGATCCTGACCCTGTGCAAATTCAGCCACTAATTTAGACATGCTTGGACTGGCATAAGTAGGTGTTAAAAAAACCACCTTTTTCCCACTAGTCTTAGCAGCATCTAGCGCAGTAGTAACCGCAGCATCCAGATCTGACCAATCAGCAGGAGCTCCATTAAATGAAGGTCCTTGCAAACGAGCACTGTCGTATAATGACAACACAGAGGCTTGAACCCTTGCATTGGCCGCTCCTTTTACTTGAGCATCTTTATTATTCTCTACCTTAATAGGCCTTCCTTCTCTTGTTTTTACAAGAATAGAGGCAAAGTCATAACCATTTGCGATAGTTGTAGCATAAAAATTAGCTACACCAGGGATGATTTGCTCCGGCTGAACTACATAAGGGATAGACTTTATAACTGGACCCTCACAGGCAGCCAATGAAGCTGCTGCAGTACTAAATCCTACATACTTCAAGAAATCTCTTCTGTTGGTGTTGGAAGTAGCTAGGGTTTGCTTGTCAGATAAAAATTCCCCAGTAGGGATTTGCTCTACAAACTCGTTTTGTTTTAGCGTCTCAATCATGGCGTCGTTAGCAGAAAGCTCTGCTTCACTCTTCCAGTATTTTTTGTTTGATGACATAATATTATCTCTGTAATTAGCTTCTTTTTTTT
>JAQWTF010000036.1:0-48185 GCA_029242825.1 Flavobacteriaceae bacterium
ATCATTATTTTATGCAATAAAATAAGATTAATATGTGTGCTACTAGAATCATTGCTTACTTTTCTTGTAAGTACGTTTACGGCCTGAATTATTTTTTCTTTTGGATCAGAAATGGAATGGGTTTCCATGACAAGGTTGTATTCTATCCAAGCCCAATACCAAGAAGATAGATACAATAAGAACTTGTGTTTATTTTCAAAATAACGGTAAATAGAACTTTCATTTGAGCCAATATGAATGCCGAGCTTTTTAAAAGTAAAACCGTCAAAGCCCATGTCATAAATAAGCTCCATCCCTTGAGTGATTATGTTTTTACCCAAAACAGACGTCTCAGGGTCTTTTATAAATGCACCTTCAGGGATAGCAATCTTAAAACTAGATAAGAGTTGATCCATTTTAATTTTTTTTACAAATATAATAGTAATACTCTTAACAATGACAATTTAACTATTATTTAAGAATTCGCCTATATTATTGAAATTCACATATAAGTGATTGTTTATTAAGTTTTTAATATAATACATAACTCATTTTTATATATTTTATTAAATAATTAAATAAAAGCTTATGTTTAATCTAGCATATATTTGAAGTGATATAAATAAAGAATAAATAATAATTCTAAAGAGGTTTAATAGGCTTTATTACATTATTTAAGCAAGGAAATTAAGACAGTAAGTTGTTGTTTTATTTTGAGAAAGGTGTCCGAGTAATTGGGCATCTTTTTTTTTGTGAAGATCAAAAATACAATTCCTTCAAATAGTTTAATTTCGTAAAAATTATACATATGACAACCAATCTCACCTTAAAGGAAATTTCTCAACTGATTCAAGCAACAAATAATGGGAGCGAAAATATTGTGATTTCTGGAGTGAATGACTTGACTAATGCCACTGAAAATCAAATCACTTTTATTGGTAGCGCCAAATACAAACGATTTATCGAAACCACCAAAGCGGCAGCTGTAGTGGTAAGTGCTGGGATAGAAATTGAAGATACAAAAATCCCCCTTTTGTATGTGAACAATGCAGATCTTGCTATGGCGCAACTTCTAGAAGCCTTTTCACCGAAAAAAGGGCCTGATTTTGCTGCAGACATACATCCAACAGCTAGCATTCATCCTTCTGCAATATTGGCAGAAGATGTGAAAATCGGGGCTTTTGTGTATGTAGGTCCAAACGTAACTATAGGAAAAGGAACGCACATATACGCGCAGGTAAGCATTTACGACCACAGTCAAATAGGAAACCATTGCACTATTTGGTCAGGGACCGTGATTAGAGAGAATAGCCAGATAGGAGACCATTGTATTTTTCATAATAATGTGAGTATAGGTGCAGATGGCTTTGGCTATAGACCGGCACCAGATGGGAGCGGACTTATCAAGATACCTCATATTGGCAATGTAGTTATTGGCAACCATGTAGAGATTGGTGCCAATTCTTGTGTAGATAAGGCCAAATTTAACAGTACTGTACTAGGAGATGGTTGTAAAATAGACAATCTAGTGCAAATAGCCCATAATTGTGTATTAGGAAGGTCTTGCATTATGGCTGGAAGCTCAGGATTAGCAGGCTCTGTAACCCTTGGCGATGGTGTAATTATAGGGGGTAGTGCTTCCATTAAAGACCATGTAACCATTGGCGCAGGTGCCACAGTTGGTGCAGGTTCAGGAGTTATTGCAGATGTACCTCCAAAAGGATCTGTCTTAGGTTATCCCGCAACAGAGTCTAGAGAAATGCTCAAACAATGGGTGGCTTTAAAAAGACTTACCAAACAGTAAAATCGTAGCGTTCAATTTAAATAATAGGTGTTTCTTTACGCCATAATAAGATCATAAATAGCTCAATGGACCAAACTCCAAAAAATCCAATACTCGTTATCCTCGCTTTTATTGCTATTTATGTGATTTGGGGGTCTACCTATTTACTCAATAAGATTGCTGTGACAGAACTAGATCCGTTCATGTTAGCCGCCATTCGTTTTGTGGTATCTGGTAGCCTTATTTTTATCATTGCAAAAATATCAGGCAGGTCTATAGCAATCACAAAAAAACAGGCTGTAAATGCAGCTATTGCTGGATTTTTGTTTTTGAGTTTTGGAAATGGGGTAGTGGTATGGGCACTCAGATATGTAGATACAAGTTTAGCTGCCTTAGAAATATCCTCACAACCACTGATTGTACTTCTGTTGATGCGAATTTTTCAAGGGAAAAAAATATCTCCAATGTCACTATTAGGTGTTTTCCTAGGATTCATAGGCATTTATCTGCTGGTGAGTCAGAAAAGTGTTTTAAACCAAGAAAATTCCATTCTAGGAATGGTGATGATCTTTTTTTGTATGGTCAGTTGGGCCAGTGCAAGCCTATTTGTGGGTAAAGCAGACCTTCCCAAAAACTTTTTTGTCAATACAGGCTATCAAATGATTTTTGGAGGTTCCATACTAGCCATAGCGAGTTTAATCATTGGAGAAGAATGGACAAACCCTGTTGAATGGTCCTTTAAAGTTCAATGGGCTATGGTCCTTTTAGTCATTTTTGGAAGCATTATCGCATTTACCTCATTTAATTATTTACTTAAGGTTGTTTCTCCTGAAAAAGTAGCTACAAACACTTATGTAAATCCTATAATTGCGTTACTCATGGGATGGTATTTTCTACATGAGCAGATCACCCTACAATCGATCATTGCTTCTGCAGTGCTGTTGACAGGAGTGTTTTTTGTAAACACAAAAAAACAATTGGTCTTGTTCAATCGCTTTAGATCTAAAAAGAATCCGCTTAAATAAAAGTAGGGGAGTACCAATAAAGACTCGTATCTTTGTACAAATTCTACTATGGACACGCCTTTACCCACCTCATTTGAGGAATTTAATTTAAGTACCCCCTTAAAAAATAACCTATCAAAGGTGGGTTACGAAGTACCGACCCCCATACAAGGAGCTACTTATGCTACTGTCTTGTCTGGTCAAGATGTACTGGGATTAGCCCAAACTGGAACAGGTAAAACATTGGCGTATTTATTGCCTATTTTAAACGACATTAAATTTGCAAAAGAAAAGACAGTTCGCGCCTTAGTGATTGTGCCTACCAGAGAATTGGTGTCTCAAGTAGTAGAAGAAGCCGAGAAAATCTGTCAGAACACCTTTATAAGCATCTGTGGGGTGCACGGAGGTAATTCCATGAAAAAAGATCGGGATGCTTTGGCGCAAAGCGCCGATGTCATTGTAGCAACGCCAGGAAGGTTGTACGATTTATTTTTAGCTAGAGTCATAAAATATGCCGCCATTAAGAAAGTGGTCATAGATGAAGTAGACGTTATGCTAGACCTAGGCTTTAGGTTTCAGCTCACCAATATTTTTGATCTTTTGCCAAAAAAAAGGCAGCATATTATGTTTTCTGCTACCATGACAGATGAAATTGAAAGCCTTATTTCAGACTTTTTCATAGCACCAAAAAGGATCTATATTGCGATGAGTGGTACTCCGCTTAAGAATATAGCTCAAACTGCCTATGCTGTATCTAACTATTATACAAAGGTGAACCTTTTGCAGCATCTTTTAGAACAGGAAGAAAGCTTTAAAAAGGTATTGGTTTTTGTGTCTAATAAAAAAATCGCAGACCGCATATACGAACAATTAGAACCTATTTTTGAGAAGAACATAGGAATTGTACATGCCAATAAAACACAAAACCACAGAAACAGAGTTCTTAGCGCATTTGACGCAGGAAGGGTCCGTATTGTCATAGCAACAGATTTAGTTGCCAGAGGATTAGATATAGATCAAATATCCCATGTAATTAATTTTGACACGCCCAAATATCCTGAAAATTATATGCACAGGATAGGGAGAACTGGTAGAGCCAACGCAAACGGAAATTCAATATTGCTATACAATTCAGAGGAATTGACTTACAAAGAAGCTATTGAGTCTCTCATGCAAATTCCTGTAACTGATATTGAATTTCCAGAAGAAGTTCCTGTTTCCATTCAATTAGCTCCTGAAGAGCAACCCCATATATTTGAACCAGATTCTGATCAATTGCAAGGTAGAGATCCATCATTGGGATCCGGTTTCCACGAAAAGTCTGAAAAGAACAAGCAAGAAAATCAAGGGGGCTCTTACAAACGTATCATCGCCAAGAAATACAAAAAGCCAAAGACGCGTGGCGACAAGAATTACAATAAAGGGAGAAGAAAGTAATACGATCCGTCGTTTGATTCTCTGTTTAATTTATTTCATCCTGAACACTTTCTGGCAATCAAATCAATGAAATAGTTGTATTCTAATAAAGGACATACAGTTGTTCTATAATTTATATTATGTAAAATAGAATTATTTAATAAAAGAGAGAATGTGCCACTTCTCTTCTATATTTTAAACAAGTATCATAATAAAAGTCAGAACAATCCCGGCAATTGTATAATAAATAGCCTTTTTAAAAACATCTGTCTGTGGAAGAAACATCCAGTAGGCGGAAAAAACAAAGAAAAGTAAAGAGATACCAAAAAATACATTAAGAAAATATAAAGGTGTAGATGATGTGGCTTTATGCATTTTTTCAAGGGCACCTAGTATTTTTGGTGGTTGCATTTGTGTATAAGACAAATCACCTGTTTCACTATTATATTCAACGTTAGACGAACCTTTTATATTTGGTAGATTCTTTAAACCTTTTTCTATGGTTTTTTCAACAAAAATAGGTTTCTTGAAATAATCTTTATCTCTAAAAGTTAATGTGATTCCTGAAAGCGCATAAACAAACATAATACCAGCTAGGAAAAAACCTAAATAGCGGTGAATGACTCTTACTTTGTTACTTAAATTCCTGTTATTCATTTATTCTTAAAATTTAATTTTATTATGGTATGAAATTACTCCTGAACTCCGTCAAAACCAAAAGCTTTTAAACCCTCGTGGCTCATTTGAATCGCTTTTAAAGGGCTTAATTCGTCAAAAGTCATATCTTGTTCTACCATGTAAAATTTCATTCCAGAAGTCTCTTTGTGGGATAAAATTCTTTTAAAATCTATATTTCCATAGCTTACAGGAGCAAACCTACCTTTGTCATCCATGTCCTTTACATGCCAAATCACAAATCTCCCTGGGTATTTTTCGAAATAAGAAACAGGGTCTACACCTGCTTTGGTTACCCAATATAAATCCATCTGAAAATTCACATATTTAGGGTTTGTATTTTCCAACAAATAATCTAAAATGATTACGTTATTTTCATTTCTTATAAGCTCAAAATCATGGTTATGATACAGTAGCTGTAATCCTGCCGCGTGACACTTCTCCCCCAAAACGTTTAAAATATCTAGGAGATCTTTGGCAGTACCATTCATACCCATAGTCATGGTCTCACGATCATAAGTAAACATCCCCATAGGTGGAACTGGTACTACAAAATACGTAAAACCAGCTGCTTTAACATCTGCAATCATTTGGTCTGCATTGTCTAAAGTGACTCCCCCTTGGTGCGTGCTAATTCCTTTTAAATTTAAAGACACTAGTAATGATTTAAAGTCTTCTGGACTTAAACCGTAAAATTTTCTATCATTATATGAAGCCGCTTCTACATAAGCATATCCTTCATCCGACACTTGCTGTAAGGTTTTTTCCAGTGCAACAGAAAGATCATCTCTCAAAGTGTATAAAGCCAATCCCCCAAAACTACTTTGGGCATTAAGTCCCATTGAAATAAAAAGTTGGAAAATAAAAATTACAGAAGTTACTTTAAAAGTATTCAATGGTTTATTCATCATTTACAAAATTGATTGTTAACTACAGTAAGACCCTTATTCAGTAGATAAGTTTAATGAACCTACTAAGATCTTTAAAAAAGACAAAATTAAAAGTTTAATAATTCCAAGAGGGCTTTTTCAAATCTTTTTCTGGGTAAATATTCTTCTTCTAAAGATTTTGCAAAAGGAATTGGAGTATCTAGACTAGCCACTCGTTTAATCGGTGCGTCTAAGTATTCAAATAAATCCTCTTGAACACTTGCTGCTATATCACTTGAAATTCCGCCAAACAGGGAATCTTCTTGAAGAATGATGAGTCTAGAGGTCTTTTTTACTGAGGTGTATATGGTCTCCCAGTCCAAGGGCATTAAGGTTCTTAAATCTATGAGATCTACACTTAATTCTGAATGTTTTTCAAGCGTTTCAATGGCCCAATGAACTCCAGCGCCATAAGTGACAATGGTTGCCTGTGTACCTTCTTTAACTAATGCTGCTTTACCTATTGGAAGGTTGTAATATCCATTTGGGACAGCTTGAGAAATGGATCTGTAGAGGGCTTTATGTTCAAAAAATAAAATTGGATTTGGATCTTCAATAGCTGATATTAATAAACCTTTAGCATCCATTGGAAAAGCAGGATAGACAACCTTTAAACCAGGTGTTTTTGTAAACCATGCCTCGTTGGTTTGAGAATGGAAAGGACCTGCCCCCACCCCTGCTCCACAGGGCATTCTAATAACAACGTCTGCTTTTTCTCCCCACCTAAAATGATTCTTAGCGAGATAATTAACAATAGGGTTGAATCCTGAACTTACAAAATCTGCAAATTGCATTTCTACAATTGCTTTATAGCCTCCAATAGACAAACCCATGGCTGTTTCTACTATGCCAGATTCACAAATTGGGGTATTCCTTACCCGATCATTTCCAAATAGTTCTACAAAACCTTCTGTGACTTTAAACGCGCCGCCGTATTCAGCAATATCTTGTCCCATGATAATAGTATTATCAAAAACAGACATGGCCTCTTTTAAACCGTCTTTGATAGCGTCAATAAACCTGATATAACTTGTTGTAACACCACTTTTTATCGCTTTAAAAATAAATGGGCTGTATACATCTTCTACAAAAGATTTTTCCTCAAATGAAATAGATTCTTCATTAAAAGCAATTTCCAAACCCTGCTGAATATCATTTTTTATATCTTTTTTAAAAGATTTAATCAACTGATCATTTAGAATATTTTTGTTTAAAAGATGGTTTTCAAAGTTTGTAATGGGGTCTTTTTCTTCCCAAGATTCAATGAGTTCTTTGGGTACATATTTTGTTCCACTAGCCTCTTCATGGCCCCGTCTTCTAAAAGTTAAAAACTCTAATAATACGGGTCTTGGATTTTTTCTGACACTTTCAGCAATTTCACAAACCCTTTGATATACTTCTACGATATTATTACCCTCAATCTGGTGGGCTTCCATTCCATAGCCAATACCTTTATCTACTATCGCTTCGCATCTGTATTGTTCCCTAGTAGGTGTAGACAATCCATAACCATTGTTTTCAACACAAAACAGTACTGGTAAATCCCAAACGGAAGCAATATTGAGCGCTTCGTGGAAATCTCCTTCACTAGTGGCTCCTTCTCCTGAAAAAACAGCCGTGATTTGATTTTTACCTTTGAGTTTTGAAGCTAGCGCTATGCCATCGGCCACACCAAGTTGTGGCCCTAAATGAGAAATCATTCCAATAATCTTAAATTCTTGGGAACCAAAATGAAAACTCCGATCCCTTCCTTTAGTAAAACCTGATTTTTTACCTTGCCACTGAGAAAACAGTCTATTAAGGGGAATGTCTCTGCTAGTAAAAACACCTAGGTTTCTATGCATGGGCAAAATATATTCATCTGAATCTAGGGCTAAGGTTACTCCAACAGATATAGCTTCTTGGCCAATACCACTAAACCATTTTGAAATTTTACCTTGCCTGAGCAGCACAAGCATTTTTTCTTCTATCATTCTGGGCTTTAAAAGTGCCCTGTATATGTCAAGCAATTGTTGGTCTGAAAGTCCTTTTGTGTGATATTTCATTTTTGCGATCTAGCTTGTTATAAATGTACATAAACTTTCAAATTTTACACAATTGGTTGTGGCTTAGATTTATTAACTTTGCTTTAATAAATACATTATTATGAGCGCCATTCCAAGTGTAGATTTAAATGATTTTGTGTCAGGTGATCTTGATCGCAAACAAAAATTTATAAAAGAAATAGGATCAGCCTTTGAAAATATTGGGTTTGTAGCCTTAAAAAGTCATTTTTTGACAGATGAATTGGTAGCCAAATTATACCGTGAAATTAAATTGTTTTTTGACCTTCCTCAAGAGATCAAAGACCAATATGAAATTCCTGGTCTCGCGGGACAAAGGGGTTACACCTCTTTTGGAAAGGAACATGCTAAAGGAAGAAAAGAAGGAGATTTAAAGGAGTTTTGGCATTTTGGTCAATACGAAGCAGCTCCAAAAAATTCAGGAGACCATTATCCTGAAAATATTCATGTAAAGGAGTTGTCTCATTTTAATGACATTGGAAAAGAAGTCTATATTGCTCTTGAAAAAACTGCCAAGGAAGTACTCAAAGCACTTGCTTTGCATATAGGTTTAGAGGAGCATTATTTTGAGCAGTACGCAACAGCTGGAAACTCTATATTAAGACCAATACACTACCCCCCTATAACAACTGAGCCAAAAAATGCTGTGCGAGCAGCAGCACATGGAGATATTAACCTCATTACATTGCTTATGGGTGCCCATGGCCGTGGTTTACAAGTAAAAAATCATCATGACGAATGGGTAGACGCTATAGCTAATGAAGATGAGTTAATGATTAATGTAGGAGATATGCTATCTAGATTGACCAACAACCAGCTAAAATCTACCATACACCAAGTGATTAACCCTCCAAAGGAACTCTGGGGCACATCAAGGTACTCTATTCCATTTTTCATGCATCCAGTATCATCCATGCCTTTAAATTGTCTCGATAATTGTATTTCAGAGGAACATCCTAAGGCATTTGAAGACATTACAGCAGGAGCATATCTAAATGAGCGGTTGATTGAATTAGGCTTAAAGAAATAATGGATTTACAAAACCAATTAAAGAATCTGTTTCCTGATCACGAAGTCTCTGAACAAGCTCTTACAGACTCCTCTAAGAGCACGGACGAAATTCCTATTCAAGAAGCTGCGTTGATTTGCAAATACGAAAAACGAAAAGGAAAGCCCACCACCTTAATCGAAGGATTTTTAGGTACCGATACTGAATTTAAAATTTTGGCAAAAAAATTAAAAAAAGAATTAAGTGTTGGAGGGAGTGTCAAAAACGGCAGCTTAATCATGCAAGGAGATTTCAGAGAAAAAATCATGCAACTACTTGTTAGTATGGGTTTTAAAGTAAAACGAGTTGGAGGTTAATTCGTTTTTTTACTTTTTTTATTAGTAGGAAAAGTATAAATTTATTAGCCAAACCAATTCATATGAAATCTATACTCCACATTACTAATGGAGATTCCTTTACTAATTATTTCAAGGAATTGCCCATAAACGGAACTGTCATTACATGGAGAGAAATGCTCTGCGAGGGTAGAACACTTCATACTGTTGGTACTGAAGATTTCTGGAAAGAGCGCTTTGACTTTCTTCATAAAAATTACAAGATTTCTAAAAAAACCTTTATTGACTATACACTTAAGGAGTATAGAAATTTATGTAAGCAAAAAAGTCAAGAGCAAATCGTTTTGTGGTTTGAGTCGGACTTATTTTGCCAGATTAATATGTTAGGTGTTTTAAGTTGGTTAAAAACACATAGAAAATATGCAGAAGTTTCTGTGGTTTCTAACCCAATAAGTCTATATAGTATTTCTTCTAAAGGATTTTGTGAATTGTCTCCAGATAGCGTGTTGGAACTTTATGAAAATAGAATAGTTTTAAACCAAGACGATATTGAATTTGCAGATTATGCTTGGCAACTATATTGCAGCAACAACCCTATCAGAATTGCGCAACTATCTAATTATGAAGATTTTAATTTTCCTTATCTAAAGCAAGCATTTGACCTTCATTTATCTCGTTTCCCTTCATTAAAAAATGGCTTAAATGTTCCTGAAATAAACCTTCTTAAAACAGCACAAATAAAAGCATTGGACAATGAAAATGAACTTGTTAGCGAAGTATTAAAAAATCAGGGTAATTTTGGTTTTGGAGACTCACAATATTATAAAATATTACATAGTCTCAAGCCCCTTTTTGCTTCTTTAAAACCAGTGAAACTCAAGAGAAATACGGCTAAAGTTCTTAATAATCAGACTAATTATTACAGTAAAATCAAACAAGATGGACTCTATTTAGGCGGTGCTTTAAAGTATGCATATCTTTACGACATAGATCACAATACTTTTTTTAAATTATAGTATGCCCTTAGCCTCTTCTGAATTAATATTAAATGCAGATCAAAGTATCTATCATTTGCATTTAAAACCTAATGAAATATCTCATAATGTGATTACTGTTGGAGACCCTGATCGGGTAGCTGAAGTTTCTGCTCTTTTCGATTCTATTGAAGTAAAAAAGCAAAAGAGAGAATTTGTTACACACACAGGGATTTATAAGAATACACGAATTAGTGTTATATCTACTGGTATTGGAACGGATAATATTGACATTGTCCTCAATGAATTAGATGCCTTGGTAAATATTGATTTTTCCAATAGGGTATTAAAAGAATCATTAACTTCTTTAAATATTTTTAGAATAGGAACTTCTGGTGCCATTCAAGAGCATATTCCGGTAGACAGCATTTTAATCTCTGAAAAAGCCATAGGTTTAGATGCTTTACTCCATTTTTATGAGACAAAACATCTTTTAGATGTGCCTTTTTCTGAAGCATTTAAAAAACATATGAACTGGAGTGGAAATAAGTCTAGTCCTTATGTAGTTCAGGCTTCTTTGGACTTACTTAATCTCTATGATGAATTGGATGTCTTAAAAGGGATTACCTTAACTAATGTAGGATTTTATGGGCCTCAAGGAAGAATACTAAGACTTCCACTTGCTAATGAAAAGATGAAAGCCAATCTTGAGTCATTTAGATTTAATGACCAATTGATTACTAATTTAGAAATGGAAACCTCGGGTATTTATGGATTAGCTGCACTACTTGGACATAAAGCTGTTTCGGTCAATTGTATTTTGGCTAATAGAGCTTCAGGCACTTTTTCTTTAGAGCCAGATAAAGTAGTTAAAAAAGCCATTAAAATGACCTTAGACCTGATTGTTAAAAACAATCTTTAAAGCACCCAATGTATAGGTTTTTGTCCCCATTGTTTTAATATTTCATTTATCTGAGAAAAATGTTTATTGCCAAACCAATAGCCGCGGTTCGCACTTAATGGAGATGGGTGTCCTGTCTTTAAAATCCTATGATGGTCTCCCGTAATATAGCGTTCATATTTTTGAGCAAAATTCCCCCATAAAACAAATACAATGGGTTTATTTTTCGCGTTGAGTCCTTGAACAACAGATTTAGTGAAACTATCCCATAGCTTTAAATGACTAGCAGCCTCCCCTGCCCTAACACTTAATGCTGCATTGAGTAATAACACCCCTTGATTGGCCCATGATGTAAGGTCGCCTGATATTGGATAATCGCAGTCCAAATCATTAGAAAGTTCTATAAAAATATTTCTCAATGAAGGGGGGTGTGGCACCCCTAGCGGTACTGAAAATGATAAGCCGTGTGCTTGATGGGCTCCATGATAAGGGTCTTGTCCAATAATGACCACTTTAAGCCCTTCAAAAGAACATTGATAAAAAGCATTTAAAATATTCTCTTTAGCGGGGTAACAAACCGTATCCCTATAAAGCATACTAACTTCATGAGATAGCTTTTGGAATTTTTCATGAGAATATATTTCATGAAGGAAATCCCTCCATTCACTTGGACAATCTAGAAACATTTATTTGTACTTTTGTGATTAAAAATAAAGGGTTTATTCAATTAAACCAACTAATTGCTGCTAATATATGTCACTTTGAATATCTCTCAAAAAACACTTCAAGATTTAGAATTTAATACTGTATTAACCCACATTTCTCATAGGTGTAATACTACTTTAGGAAAAGAATTAGCCCTAGAAATAACGCCGAAATTAGAACTAGAGATCGTTGAGAAATTGCTTGGTGAAACTAACGAGTATTTGGCGTCTTTTACCAGTGACAACAGAATACCCAACCATGGGTTTGAGCATATTAATGAAGAACTTAAACTGCTCAAGATAGACAACACAACACTTGAACTCAATGGTTTCAAGAAGATAGTAGTTATTTGCGAATCCATCAATGCACACAAGAAGTTTTTTGAAAAGTTTAAGGACTATTATCCCATACTACATGGGAACAGTTTATCGCTAAGCTATCAGAAAGAAATTCCAGAACGCACCAATCAAATATTTGACAAATTTGGAGAAATAAGAGACGGTGCTTCCGACAACTTAATGTCTATAAGAAGACAAATGGTGGGCTTAAAATCTAAAATAAATCAGAGTTTTGGTGCGGCACTCCAGAGGTACCAGGCTGCTGAATTTTTAGATGAGATTAGAGAATCTATAGTAGACAACAGAAGGGTTTTGGCTGTAAAAGCCATGTATAGAAAAAAAATTAAAGGCGCTGTTTTGGGTGCTTCAAAAACTGGTAGTATTGTTTATGTGGTTCCTGAAGCCAGTTTGGCCTACAGTACACAATTAAGTAACTTAATTTTTGAAGAGCAGGAAGAAATATTTAAGATTTTAAACAGACTTACAAATGACATAAAGCCCTACAGAGCAGATCTAGCCACTTGTCAAGATTATCTCAGAGATATTGACATAGTAGCTGCAAAAGCTAAATATGCCTTAGAAATGAATGGTGTATTACCCAAAATTAATTCAAAAAGAGAAATGCATTTACGTGACGCATTTCATCCTTTATTGTTTTTAGCAAACAAAAATAGTGGAGATACTACCTATCCACAAACCATTAAATTAGAGCAAGAAAACAGAATTATTGTCATATCAGGTCCAAATGCTGGAGGAAAAAGTATTACGCTTAAAACAATTGGACTACTTCAATTAATGCTTCAAAGCGGTATGTTAATCCCTGTTCATGAAAGAAGTGAGGTTATTCTTTTTGAAAAAATATTGACAGATATTGGCGACAACCAATCCATTGAAAATCATTTAAGTACCTATAGTTACCGATTAAAAAACATGAATTCATTTTTAAAAAAATGTCATGATAAAACATTGTTTTTAATAGATGAATTTGGTACTGGAACTGATCCTGAATTAGGTGGTGCCCTAGCGGAAACATTTTTGGAAGTTTTTTACGAACGGGAGGCTTTTGGAGTGATTACTACGCATTATGCCAACTTAAAAATGTTGGCCAATGATTTACCCTATATGTCTAATGCCAATATGCTGTTTGACGCCAAGTCCTTGGCACCGACCTTTCAACTTATTCTAGGACAGGCAGGAGCGTCTTTTACTTTTGAAGTAGCTCAAAAAAATGGCATACCGTATAGCTTAATTAATAAAGCAAAAAAGAAAATTGAAAGGGGAAAGGTTAGATTTGACGCTACCATTGCAAAATTGCAAAAAGAGCGATCACAGATGGCAGCAACAGGATCAAAACTGAAAGAGGTAGAATCTAAAACTAGAGATGAAGCTTCTAGACTAGAAGTTTTGAATGAAAAAATACAAACCAAGCTTGTTAAGTATCAAGAATTGTACGATCAAGATAAACGCATGATTCAACTGGGCAACAAAGTCAATGACTTAGCGGAACAATATTTTATTCACCACAAAAAACGACAGTTAGTTTCTGAATTAATTAAAGTGGTGGAAATTGAAAATAGTAAGAGAAAGAAAAAAACAGCTCAAGTACTTAAGAAAGAAAAAGTAGCGAAAAAAGCTGTGGTGGAAGAAGTCGCTAAAAAAGTGGCTGTAATCAGAGAAAAGAAAAAGAAAGAAAAGAAAATGCCCACCCCACCTCCTGCCCCAAAAATCAAACTTGAAGTTGGTTATAAAGTACGTCTAAAAGATGGAAAAGCTGTTGGAAGTATAGACGCCATAGAGAAAAACAAAGCCATTGTTAACTATGGAATGTTTACTACAAATGTAAGTTTAGACCAACTAGAATTTGTTAGTAAATCTTAATTTAAGTTGTGCTCAATGGCAGAAAAGCAACCTTTCATACCACAAAAGATGCCCAATAAAAAATGGGTATTATTTGACGGAGACTGTGGATTGTGTCATTGGGCGGTTCGTTTTATTGCACCAAAAGATCTCAATAAAAATTTCTGCTTTGTACCGCTAAATTCCCCTTTTGGTATTCAATTACTCAGAGAAAGAGGCTTGTATTTGGAAGAAAAAACAAATGGTACCCTTCCTTTAGACTCTGTTATTCTAATTGATCCTAATAAAGCGTATTATATAAAATCAGAAGCTATAATTCAAATATTAAAGCTACTACCATACTGGTATTTGATAGGTGTACTAATACAATGTGTACCCTCTAAAATAAGTGATTTCTGCTATGACTATACCGCTAAAAACAGGACCAAATGGTTTGGCAGTAAACAAAGCTGTAATCTCAGTGATTTTACTGAAAATACTTGCTTTAAAACAAATGCTTAAGAAGTCCTATATAACTTAATGGGTTTAAGCAGGAAGGTTGTCGTCCCAATTCTTTTCTAAAGGCTCATCCTTTAATTTACCAATAGATTTAGCCACTAACATAGATACGGCTGCATCTCCTGTGACATTCACAACAGTTCTACACATATCTAAAGGCCTGTCTACCGCAAAAATCAAAGCCAATCCTGCCTCTGGAATACCCGCTTGAGCTAACACAATTACCAACATAACCATTCCAGCACCTGGAACAGCAGCGCTACCTATAGAAGCTAAAGTGGCTGTAACAATAATGCCTAATTGGGTGTAAAAATCTAAATCCATACCAAAGGCTTGAGCGATAAATACCGCTGCTACTGCTTGGTATAAACTCGATCCATCCATATTAACTGTTGCTCCAATCGGAAGTACAAAACTAGTCACTTCCTCCTCCACACCAAGGTGCTCCTCTACCCTTTCCATGGTTACAGGAAGTGTAGCTGCACTTGAAGAGGTTGAAAAAGCTAGTAATTGCGCAGGTGAAATACCTTTAACAAAGAAGGATGGTGAACGTTTAGTGAATATATAGACCACTAAAATATAAAACCCAATCATAATTGCTAATCCTAGAAGTACACATAAAGCATACCAGCCAAGGGCTTTAAATAAGTCTGCACTTGGCGCTTCAACAACCAATGCAGCCAATAAAGCAAATACACCGTAGGGAGCAGCAAGCATAATTAAATCAATCAATTTTAGTATGACTTCATTAAACCCATCAAAGAAATCTTTCACCGGCTTAGCTTGTTTTTCTGGAATTAGGATGAGGCCTATTCCAAAGAATATGGCGAAAAATATCACTTGCAACATATTGCCATTGTCACTAGCGGCTTTAAAAATATTCGAAGGCACTAGGTCTACTAAAGCTTGTAAAGGCCCAGATTCTTGTTGTTTTGCAGCAGCCATGATTTTTTCATTAGCGTCTCCAGAATAATTTTCAACCAATTCTAATCGAGTGGCTTCAGAAATAGAATTACCTGGTTTAATAATATTGACTATTCCAAGTCCAATAGTTACCGCAATAACAGTTGTTAGAATATATATACCAATGGTTCTTCCGCCCATTTTAGAGAGCTTAGAAATATCCTTAAGGTCTGAAATTCCTTTTATCAAAGAAGCTAGTATAAGAGGAACAGCAATGAGCTTTAGAGAATTAATGAAGATTGTTCCAAAAGGCTTTATAAAGTCAGATACAAAGTCTGGACCCCAGTTAAAATTAACCATTATAAAGGCAAATAATACCCCTAAGAACATTCCAATAAGTATTTTCCAATGCAATTCTAGTTTGCGCATATCTATTTAGATTGAGTTTTATTAAAAAGGAGAGCATCTGCTAATACCATGGCAGCCATAGCTTCTACAATTGGCACCGCTCGAGGTACTACACAGGGATCGTGTCGTCCTTTTCCTTGGGTTTTTACCGCATTTCCCGCTTTATCTATAGTATCATAAGATTGTAGTACCGTAGCAACAGGCTTAAAAGCAACTCTGAAATAAATATCCATTCCATTGCTTATCCCTCCTTGAATACCTCCACTAAAATTTGTTTGTGTACTGCCGTCTGTATTAAATGCATCGTTGTGCTCACTTCCTTTCATGGTTACCCCATGAAAACCACTACCAAACTCAAAACCTTTAACAGCATTTATAGACAGCATTGCTTTTCCTAGTTGGGCGTGCAATTTATCAAAAACAGGTTCTCCTAAGCCTACAGGTACATTTTTAATCACACAATCAATAACCCCCCCTATAGTGTCTCCTTGTTTTTTTATCTCTTTAATGTGCTGCTCCATTCTAGCAGCTACTTCATTATCTGGGCACCTCACATCGTTTATTTCTGCTAAAGACAGGTCCAATTGATCATAAGTCTTATCTAATGTAATTTTACCCACTTGGGAAACATAAGCCTGAAAAGACATTGGTGCTAAAAATTGCTTTGCTATAGCACCAGCAACAACTCTCGCTGCTGTTTCTCTAGCGCTACTTCTTCCTCCGCCTCTATAGTCTCTAAAGCCGTATTTCTGGTCGTATACATAATCTGCATGAGAAGGTCTGTAAGAATCCTTTATATGGGAGTAGTCTGCAGATTTCTGGTTGGTGTTAAAAATAGCAAAACCAATAGGTGTTCCTGTAGTTCTTCCCTCAAATACACCAGACAGTATCTTCACTTCATCCGGTTCTTTTCGTTGGGTAACAATAGCAGATTGCCCTGGTTTTCTTCTGTCTAAATCTCTTTGTATGGCTTTCATATCTAAAACCACTCCTGAAGGACAACCATCAATAACACCGCCAATGGCTTCTCCATGAGATTCACCATAACTACTGAGTTTAAAAAGGGTACCGAAACTATTACCTGCCATAATAAAAATAAAATCAAATATACTTTTTAATGGGTCCCTATCAAAATTTAGTGTTTTATAATTCACAATTAACCTATGGAAAACATTGAGGCAATTAATTTAACCAACTGTTTATGAGAACTTAACTTATCGTTTAAACCTCAAAGCCAGAAAAAATAGAAATTTGAATAAATTATATTGTTTTGAAAAAAAGACCCTTAGATATTGCCGTTATTTCAGATGTTCATCTAGGCACTTATGGGTGTCATGCAGACGAGCTTTTAACTTATCTCAATAGTATTGCACCAAAAAAATTAATTCTAAATGGTGACATTGTAGATATTTGGCAGTTTAGCAAGCGCTACTTTCCCAAATCACATTTAAAAATCATAAAAAAAATTATCAATATGGCCTCAAAGGGAACTGAAGTCATATATATCACAGGAAATCACGACGAGCTGTTGCGAAGATTTTCAGATACAAAAATGGGAAACTTCAGTATTGTAGACAAGCTAATACTGGATCTAAATGGGCAAAAAGCATGGTTTTTTCACGGAGATGTTTTTGACCTCTCCATTCAAAATGCCAAATGGCTCGCACGATTGGGTGGCTATGGATATGATTCTCTGATTCTGATGAATCGCTGGGTAAATTGGTGCTTAGATAAAATGGGCAAGGAAAAATACTCCCTTTCAAGTAAAATTAAACAGTCTGTAAAATCTGCAGTTAAATACGTCCAAGACTTTGAAGAAACTGCAGCCAGTTTAGCCATTGAAAACGGCTATGACTATGTAGTATGTGGCCACATTCACCAAACAAAAAAAGAGATTATAGAAACCCCTAAAGGGCGCACCACTTATCTAAATTCAGGAGACTGGGTAGAGAGCTTAACCGCATTAGAATTTCATTTTAACAGGTGGAAAGTCTACCACTATCAAAACGATAAACTGGTGCCATTTTTCTCTAGCGAACCAGAAGATGACATAGATATTATTCCTCTATTTCCAGATTATTTAAAGAAGGGATTCCTTTAAAATAGTAATGGGGTGTTTGGCGTCTCTTTGGGTACCATCTTTTATTTGGTGTCTACAAGAAGTTCCGTTTGCAGCAATTATAACGTTTTCAGCGGCCTTAGAGACAGCAGGAAACAAGGTTAAAGCACCAACAGACATACTCAAGTCGTAATGTTCTTCTTCATAACCAAAAGAGCCAGCCATACCACAACATCCTGAAGGGATTAAGGTGACCTTATGTTTAGATGGAATATTTAATAAGTCAAAAGTTACCTTAGAATTTACCAAAGATTTCTGGTGGCAATGGACATGGACTTTAATTTGTTTTTCATTGTTGTGAAACATTTCAGGACTAATTTCTCCACGATTAAACTCAGCCACGAGAAATTCCTCGATCAAAAATGAATGCAAAGCCAATTTTTCTACCATGGCATGATCCGGACTCAAACGCTTGTATTCGTCTCTAAAACTCAAAATAGCAGAAGGCTCAATCCCTAAAATAGGCCACTGCTGTTCCAGAAACAAAGAAGCGTCACTTATATTTCTTTCTGCAATGGCTTTGGCTTGTTTCAAATATCCTTTAGATATAAAAGTCCTGCCGCTTTCTGCTTGCCACAGTTGCACTTTATACCCCAGATTAAGCAGTAATAAAATGGCATCTTTACCTATCTCTATATCCATATAGCGAGTAAACTCATCTACGTACAAGACAACTGTTTGCTTGGTCAATTCAAATTTCTTTGATTGATGGTCTAAAAATTTCTGAAAATTAAAACGCCCCACCTCTGGCAGAGATCTTTTTTGAGACACCCCACTCAAACGCTTAATTACTCCAGATAAAGGAGACTTGTACACCGCATTAGTCAAAGGCGCTACCAAACTGCTCAGTTTGTTTAATTGAGTGTTGTAAGCAAATAACTTTGACCTAAAGCTATACCCATTTGCTTCCTGATACTGATATAAAAACTCCGCTTTATAAGAGGCTATATCTACATTACTAGGACATTCACTGCTACAGGCCTTACAACTTAAGCAAAGGTCAAAAACTTCTTTTAAAGCTTGGTTGTCAAAAGCATTCCTGGGTTCCTTTAATGAATTAGGGTGTGTCAAAAACTCCCTCAATGCATTAGCCCTCCCCCTAGTCGTATCTTTTTCGTTTTTTGTCACATGGTAACTTGGACACATTCCACCAGCAGATTCGTGAGTTTTTCTACAATCACCACTACCATTACAAGATTCAGCTGCCCTTAAAATTCCTTGCTTATCGGAAAAATCTAATAAGGTGTCTATGTTAGGTTCCTCCCTGTTAATTTCATACCTCAGTGATGCATCCATAGCATAAGCCTTGACAATTTTACCAGGATTAAAAATACCATTAGGGTCAAACAATTGTTTTACAGACTCTAAGAGCGCATAATTCTCTGCTCCAATAAGCATAGGAATAAACTCTGCCCTTACAATACCATCTCCATGTTCTCCACTAAATGAGCCCTTGTATTTTTTAGTTAAGTGAGCAACATCTGTAGTAATGGCTCTAAATAATGAGACGTCCTTAGATTCTTTTAAATTTAAAATAGGCCTTAGATGGATTTCACCAGCACCTGCATGGGCATAATACACCGCATCCTGGTCATAACGTTTCATAATGGAAGTAAATTCTCCAATAAAATCTTTTAAGTCTTCCAAAGCAACCGCAGTATCTTCTATACATGCCACCGCTTTTTTATCTCCAACCATATTTCCAAGAAGCCCTAATCCAGCTTTTCTAAGTGCTCCAGCTCTTCCAATATCCGATCCCCTTAAAATAGGGGCAGCATAACTCCATCCAGATGTATTAATCTGGTCCAGTAGCACACTTAGATTTTCCTGAAGGGCTTCCTCTGTAAATGCCCTTACTTCCAACATTAAAACAGCGGCAGGGTCCCCTTCAATAAATTTTCGATTTTCAGACTGTTCTCTGTTGCTTTTGGTACAGTCTAAAATGATTTTATCCATCATTTCGCAGGTATACAAATCACATTTCATCACTGGAGCAACATCTTTTAGGCAATCCTCAAGACTGTTGTAGTGTGTTACGACCATAGCAGCATAAGACGGTGGAATGTCGTCTAATTGTAAAGTAATTTCTGTGGTCAAGGCAAGCGTACCTTCACTACCAGAGAGCAAATGCGCCATATTAAAAGGTGCATTACCTCCAAGAATATCTGCTTCCAATAAAAGGTCAATCGCATAACCTGTATTCCTTCTGTGTATCTCTTTCTTTGGAAAAGCTTCTGTGATTTGAGATTGAATCTCCAAGGGCGACAACAAATCATGTATGCCCTTGTATATTTGGCCTTCGGCCGACGCCTCAAGCATTTTATCTTTAAAAGCATCACTGCTTAAATCCTTAAATTCTGCAGTACTTCCATCCCACAACACTGTTTTCATGGAAACAACTTTCTCTCTCGTAACACCGTATTTTATTGAAGTTGTGCCAGAGGAATTATTTCCCACCATGCCACCAATCATACAACGATTTGCAGTAGAGGTGTTTGGACCAAAAAATAATCCATGGGGGGCTAAATAATCATTGAGTTCATCTCTAATCACACCAGGCTGAACAGTGACCTGTTTCTTAGTCAAGTTCAATGAAATAATATTAGTGAAATATTTGGAGACGTCTACCACTAACCCATCTCCTACGCATTGACCTGCAAGAGATGTCCCGGCAGTTCGTGGAATTAAGCCCACGCCATTTTCATTACAAAATTGAACAATGCTTTGAAGGTCTTCAAGGTCTTTAGGAAATGCTACTCCTAGGGGCATTTTCCGGTAAACAGATGCATCTGTTGCATATAAAGCCTTGCTTAAAGGATCTAATTGAACAGATCCATTAAGCGATTGAGATAATTTTTCTAAAGCAACATTCATGGAAAAACAAGATTTTAAGTAAAAATACTTTATTTAAGTTTTACCGTAATACAGATCTATTGAAAACAAACAATTTAAAGTTATTTATATCGAAAATTAAAAATACCTGGTGGCTTTTTTAAATTATGACAGATAAGTTTACCTTTGGAAACATAAAATAATTTCAAATGACATTTATTTCCACTTTTTCCTTAAAAAAGATTACTGTTAAATCAATTTTAGTATTGTTCGGTCTTGGACTTATGCTTGCTTGTAGTAATCAAGGGGGGTATAGCCTTAAAATTGAGGTGAAAGATTTACCAGATCAATCTAAAGTATTTTTAAAATATATAGATGCTACAAATTCTCCCATAACGGTAGACTCAACTGCTGCAGTAAATGGGCTAGCCACTTTTAAGGGTTCACAGGAATTTCCAGCCATGCATTATTTATTCTTTGAAAATGCCAATGGCAATATCCCCGTAATTTTAGAAAATGCCCGTATAGAAGTAAAGGCACAAAAGGACAGTCTCAATATGGCTAAACTCAGTGGGAGTGATCAAAATATTTGGTTCTCAGAATTTGTGACTACATCGCAAGGATTTTCAGAAAGAGCTAATGGAATTGCCAATGACCTACAAAACGCTAGAGCGAACGGAAAAGAAGCATTTATTGATTCGCTGAGAGAAGAATATATGGAGTTGCAAGAAGAGGCTAAATCTTACGAAATCAATTTTGCTGCAGAACATCCTGGCTCCCTCATCACCGTTTTACTAATTGAACGAATGTTTGCCTCTAAAGCGGTTGAAGAACAAAAAATTAAAGAATTAATAGAAGCGATCAGTCCGGAGATAAAACAAACCGATGCTGGCAAAAAGTTAATGACCCTTTGGGAAGCTAACTTAAGTACTGCCATTGGAAGTAAAGCAATCGATTTTTCTGGGCCTAATCCGAATGGAGAAACCATCTCACTCTCTGCTTTGAAAGGTAAAGTGACCATCATTGACTTTTGGGCAGCCTGGTGCAAACCATGTAGGGCAGAAAATCCGAATGTGGTAGCGGTTTACAATCAATACCACGAAAAGGGTCTTGAGATTATAAGCATTTCTCTTGATAAGAAAAAAGAGGATTGGATCACAGCAATCGCGGCGGATCAAATGGATTGGCACCACATTTCTTCATTGGCTTATTTTAGTGACCCAATTGCAAAACAATACAATATTAATGCTATTCCAGCTACATTTATTTTGGATGAAAATGGAACCATTGTAGCCAAAGACCTCAGGGGAGCAGCTCTAGGGGCTCAAATCGCTAAGATGCTGCCTTAAAAAAATAAATACATCATTTTAAATGGCTTTATGGGAATAAAAACTTTCCACAAAGCCATTTTTTATTCAAAACTGTCCTTATATAGCAACACCCCCATAAATACTAATGGGGCTAATAAACAAATAGCCGCTATAGGATTTGCGGTGAGTTGGCTAGGTACATAAACAATGGCCATGAGTAAACCGCCAATTGCTCCTCCAAAATGTGCAGAGTGACCAATATTTCCTGTCCTCTTTTTCATTCCGTAAATAGTGTATATCATATAGCCCAATCCAACTACATAAGCAGGAAGTGGAATAGGAATAAATAGTATTCCCAATCTCATTTCAGGCATAAGGTAAATAGCAGCATACAGCACTCCTGTTACTGCCCCACTCGCACCAACAGCGCTGTAATAGGGTTCCTTCTTATGAATAAACAAACCAAAATAACTTCCCAAAAACAAGCTTACCACATAGATAATGACCAATGCAACAGGACCTAATAATTGGACAATTACATCTGAAAAGAAGTAAAAAGTAAACAAATTAAAAATAAGGTGGTTCACATCTACATGAAGAAAACCAGCTGTAAATAACCTTTTATAATCTCCTTGTTGAATAGACTTTATCTGAAATTTGTAGCGATCAAAAAATGAAGCGTCGCTAAAACCTTTAAAAGACACTAAACCGTTAAGTGCCATGATTAATATTGTTATTGGGTGCATGTTCATGATTAAAAATCAAAAGATTGATCACGAAGATACACTTCATGGAATTAAAAACTAAAATATCCCTACATTTACCCTTTAATTAAATACAATGCATTTACTGGTATTCATTCTTATCTACCCACACTTATGGGTAGTATCCAAATTACCTAGGCCACTTTTCTATCTATTGTCTGATATTTTCTTTGTTAAATTATTTTATTTTTTTGGCTACAGAAAAAAAGTAGTGTTGGAGAATCTTGTCCTCTGTTTCCCCAATAAAGAGCTCAAAGAACTCCAACTTATTAGAAGACAATTTTACAGACACTTATGCGATTTATTTATGGAAATGGTTAAAACCATGAACCTCAGTAAGGCTGGAGTAAAAGAGCGGTATCAGGTTCAGAATATTAATGTCCTAAATGAGATTTTAAAAACAAAGTCTGTATTGTTGGTTTGTTCTCATTACGCCAATTGGGAATGGAATGTGAGTATAAACAATTATATATCAGAAAAAGGCTATGCCGTTTACCAGAAAATTGGCAATCCTTATTTTGACGCTTGGATCAAAAAATTGAGAAGTAGGTGGAATACCACACCCATCACACAGGCAGAAACCTTTAGAACCATTGTACAGAATGAAAAAAATGGCGTAAAAGCAGTCTATGGTATGGTAGCAGATCAATCTCCTCCAATGTCCAAAGCAAAAGCTTGGGGTTCCTTCATGGGCGTAGAGGTTCCTGTTTATAACGGCGCAGAAGTACTGGCACAAAAATTAGACTTAGCCGTGGTGTTTTTAAGGGTTAAAAAAGCAAAAAGAGGGATGTTTCACGCTACTTTTGAGCCCATTACTACTAGTGGTGCTCATACAACTCCGGGAGAAATAACCAAAGAATTTCTTCTTAAAGCGGAGTCTCAAATTCAGGAGGAACCTGCCCATTATCTATGGACCCACAAACGTTGGAAACACCGCGGTAAAAAACCAATGGGTGAATAAGTTCTCAAAAAAATGAAAAACAAGACGCCTCTTAAACTTTCTTACTGAGGTCTAAAATTTGTTGCATCATGGCATCGGCCACGGAAGTGGCCAAATCTAAAGAAGTGGCCTCCGTATAAATCCTAATGATAGGTTCCGTGTTAGACTTTCTCAAGTGCACCCAATGGTGCTCAAAATCAATTTTAACCCCATCCGTAGTATTGACCTCTTCTTCTTTGTATAAAGTAGCCATAGCCGTTAAAATAGCGTCTACATTAATATCTTCCGTAAGGCTTATCTTATCCTTTCTCATAAAATAGGCTGGATAAGTTGCCCTGAGCGCAGAGGCAGTGGTCTTTTTCTCTGCCAAAAGCATTAAAAAGAGGGCTACACCCACTAAAGCATCTCTACCGTAATGGCTTTCTGGATAGATAATTCCTCCATTTCCTTCTCCACCAATTACAGCATTTTCCACCTTCATGGCAGTTACTACATTGACTTCTCCTACTGCAGAGGCTGTGTATTTTTGTCCGTGTTTTTGGGTTACATCTCTAAGTGCTCTTGTAGAAGACAAATTGGAGACTGTTGCTCCTGGTGTTTTAGAAAGCACATAATCTGCACAAGCCACTAAAGTGTATTCTTCTCCAAACATGCTACCATCTTCACTAATAAATGCCAATCGATCTACGTCTGGATCTACAACAATACCCAAATCTGCTTTATGAGCTAGTACAGCAGCCTTAATATCTGTTAAATGTTCTTCTAAAGGTTCTGGATTATGAGGGAAATGACCAGTAGGGTCACAGAATAGTTTTATAACCTCTACGCCCATTGCTTCTAGTAAAGCTGGAATATAAATCCCTCCTGAAGAATTTACCCCGTCTACAACCACCTTAAACTTGGCTGCTTTAATCACCGCTTCGTTGACAAGAGTTAATTTTAATACCTCCTCTATGTGCTTTTCCAGGAATGAATTGTCTGTTAATTGGCTGCCCAAATGATCTACTGCTGCAAATTCAAAAGACGCTTCCTCAGCTAATTCTAAGACCCTTTGTCCTACCGCTGCTGAAATAAACTCTCCTTTTTCATTGAGCAATTTAAGTGCATTCCACTGTTTAGGATTGTGACTCGCTGTGAGAATTATTCCCCCTTGAGCAGCTTTTAATGGCACCGCTATAGCGACAGTGGGTGTGGTGGAAAGATCCAAATCTATGACATTTATGCCCATTCCAACAAGGGTGGCTTGTACCAAAGACTGCACCATAGGACCTGAGATCCTAGCATCCCTTCCTACCACAACATTTACGGCTTTATTTTTATGTGATTCTTTGAGTATAGTAGCATAAGCCGCTGTAAATTTAACCACGTCTAGCGGAGTTAAATTTTCTGAAACAGCACCTCCAATGGTACCTCTAATACCAGATATAGATTTAATCAGTGTCATGTGAATTATTTATAGGACAAATATAAGACCTGCTATGGGTTTTGCAACGGGCAATTTGTAAATTAGTGGCCTACCATCTCTAAAGTATCTTTTTTTGAATTTTCTAGCCCATATATATTTGTCGTTTGACCACCCAGGAATCAGCATAGGTAATTTTATGGCAGACGGCTTAAAAAGACAAGCTTTGGAACATTTTCCTATAGATTTCCAAAAAGGTGTTTTGCTGCACAGAGCTATTGATGAATTTACAGACCAACATCCTATTTTTAAAAAAAGTTGTAAGAGAATTTTTAAAGCACACGGCCATTACAGCAGGGTCATTGTAGATATTTTTTACGACCATTTTCTTGCCGTTAAATGGGCCAACTACCACTGTGTACCCCTGGTGGTATTTGCCCAAGATTTTTATACACTTTTAGACAATCATTTCGAGGAATTGCCTTTAAAAACCCAGCATCTTTTTCCCTATATGAAAAAGCAGAATTGGCTGGTAGCCTATAAAAGTATAGAAGGTATTGACCAGATTCTAAAAGGAATGCAGCGCCGCACAAAGTTCAGCGCCAAATTAGATGAGGCCAGTAAAGACCTAATAACGCATTATACAGATTTAGAAAATGATTTTGATTCTTTTTTCAAAGAATTGATTATCTTTTCAAAGGCAAGTTTTGACACCCTCAAATAAGTTTATATCAACCACCATACTATGAAGTCATATTTAAAATCACTCCTATTATTTGCTGTTTTACTCTTAAACCTTTGTTGTAAAACAGAAGTTCCACCCAGTGGATTGGTCACTGAAAATGCAATGGTGGTGTCTGCTAGGCAGGAAGCCTCTGCTATAGGGAGTGCTATTCTGGCTAAAGGGGGTAATGCTTTTGACGCAATGGTCGCCACAGAGCTGGCCCTTGCCGTTGCGTATCCTTTTGCTGGTAATCTTGGAGGAGGTGGTTTTATGGTTTATAGAAAAGCCAATGGAGATGTAGGTAGTATTGACTACAGAGAAAAAGCACCAGCCAGTGCACACAGAGATTTATATCTAGATGAAGCGGGAAATGTCATTCCTGGAATGAGTACTTTGGGCGCTACCGCTGTAGGGGTTCCTGGAACTATTGCTGGAATTACTGAAGTGCATGCAAAGATGGGGTCGTTGCCCTTTGATGAAATTTTAGCTCCAGTAATTGCCCTGGCCAAAAAAGGAGTTGTTGTCACTGAAAAGCAAGCCAAATCAATGGCTAGCCAACGGGAGATTATTGCCAAAATTAGTGGCGAACAGTCTTTGTTTGCACAACATTATGTCGCTGGAGATACTATAAAATATCCCGCTTTAGCTACAACGTTAGCTGCTATTGCTAAAGGTGGAAGAAAAGCATTTTACGAAGGGGAAATGGCAGAAAAAATAGCTGCTTTTATTCAAGAAAGAGGTGGATTCATCACCAGGGAAGATTTAGCCAATTATGAAGCCGTATGGAGGCAGCCAGTCATATTTAATTACAAAGACCTCAGAATCATTTCTATGAGCCCTCCAAGTAGTGGAGGCGTTACAATGCATCAGATTTTTAAAATGATGGAACCTTATAATATGAAGGATTTTGGCCACAACTCCCCTCAAGCCATACAACTATTTACGGAGGCTTCTAGGCGTGCTTATGCAGACAGAAACTTCTATTTGGGAGACCCTGACTTCAGTCCAATTCCATTAGATGTACTATTGAGTGACGCTTATTTAAAAGAGCGCATGAGTAATTTCTCCTTTGACAAAGCTACGCTGTCTTCTGAGGTATCTCATGGAGCTATTCAAATTATGGAAAGCGAAGAAACTACCCACTATTCTATTGTAGATCAAGATGGCAATGCAGTTTCCGTTACAACTACTTTAAATGGGGCTTTTGGTTCTAAACTTTATTCGGAGGAATTAGGCTTTTTCTTTAACAATGAAATGGATGATTTTTCTGCTAAAGCTGGCGTGCCAAATATGTTTGGGCTCATTGGTGCAGAAGCCAATAGCATTGCTCCTGGTAAGCGAATGCTCAGCAGCATGACACCTACTATCGTAGAGAAAGAAGGTAAATTATGGTTGGTGGTAGGGACTCCTGGAGGGTCCACTATTATTACAGCTGTAGCCCAAACCATTCTCAATGCTTATGAACACGGACTCTCCATGCAAGATGCAGTGAACGCGCCCAGATTTCACCACCAATGGCTTCCAGACACGGTTATTTTTGAACCAAAAGGCTTTTCTAAAAATACCCTTTCTACGCTTAAAGAAAAGGGCTACTTAATCAATGAAGAGCGCACTAGAATTATAGGAAAAGTAGACGCTATTAGGGTGCTTGAAAATGGTCAGTTAGAAGCAGGTGCAGATCCTAGAGGAGACGACGCTGCTGTAGGTTTTTAAATTTCAACTAGGCTACGCCCTTATTATTGGATAAGCTAGCCAAGTGAAGTTGTTTTTTTAAATCTTCCATAGACGCTTGTAGTTGTCTTAAAAGTCCATTGTCTGCAGGCTCTTCTACGCCAAAACTAATTTTACTACTCACCTGCCAAATCTCTTGTATTTGATCTGAACTTATTTCATAAGGTTCGTAAGATTCATTGATTGAAATTAAACTTAAGTAGTTGCCAGAAGAATGTCGCTGGATCTTTTTAACCATCACAGAATCGTATAATACCACCACATAAATTTTATTGGGGCTAATATGATCTATACTCTCAATAGATTTTGCCAGCACCCATTCTTTAGGCCTGAGGTTAGGTAACATAGAATCACCTTCTACTTGAAACCCCCTATAAGTAGCATTTCTGAATTCTGGAATGGGTAAATCAAAGGCTGGTAACTGCTTATACCAGCTGCTGTCACTTATATTTTGAGGGTAGCCAGCTGCTGCTTTCGCATTGACCAACACCATATTATCATTTCCTTCAGCATCTATTGTGACCACTTTTGGAATGGTACTTACAACGGTGTTTTTTATGAATTGTACATTGCTTTCTCCATAAATCCAAAGTGGGTTTACCTGAAATTGTTTAATGAGTTCCACCACAATTTTTCCAGATAGTTTTGTTTTTCCACGTTCAATGTCTGCTGTGGTATTGGGTATTCCCAAACAAGCCGCAAAAGTTTTTTGGGTGTATCCCAAAGATTTTCTAAGTGATATAAAACGATCAATGTCCATATAAACGGGTATTAAAGAAAGTTGATAAAAGTTCAATGGTCTTCTCTTATCGATTTGGCTTACCCTTACCTTAATCAAAGACAAACAAACTTAATTATTTGTTGGAAATATTCCAAATATATATTAGGATATTTTCCTAAAATATTGATATGTGCCCTAAAATATTATAAATATTTTAACGAATTTGTCTATAAATAGCTTTTGTGTATGGGTGCTAAATTGAGGTCAAAATTGTACCTTGCCCTTTTGCTATGAAAAATGAATAAAGCCTTAAATTTTATAGAGGTAAAAGGAGCTAGAGCCCACAACCTCAAAAATATAGACATTAATATTCCAAGAGAAAAACTAGTGGTCATTACCGGTCTATCCGGTAGTGGTAAATCTTCACTAGCCTTTGACACCATATACGCAGAAGGTCAAAGAAGGTATATTGAAACATTTTCTGCCTATGCGAGACAATTCTTGGGAGGCTTAGAAAGACCAGACGTAGATAAAATTGACGGACTTTCTCCAGTGATTGCCATTGAACAAAAGACTACTTCTAAATCTCCTAGATCTACTGTAGGTACCATTACCGAAGTGTACGATTTTCTGAGACTCTTATTTGCTAGAGCTTCCGATGCCTACTCTTATGAAACGGGAGAAAAAATGGTGCAATACACAGACATTCAAATTCAAGAGCTCATTCAAAGGGATTACGAGGGTAAAAAAATCAGTGTTTTGGCTCCGGTCATTAAATCGAGAAAAGGGCATTACAGAGAGCTCTTTGAACAAATTAGCAAGCAAGGTTTCGTTAAAGTTCGTGTAGACGGGGTAATACTCGATCTTCAGCCTGGAATGAAAGTAGACAGGTATAAAACCCATGATATTGAAATAGTGATTGATCGTCTTTCGATAGACACTAAGGAGAGTACCAAAAAAAGACTCAGCGAGAGTATAGAAACAGCCATGGATCAGGGAAAAAATGTGCTCATGGTCTTAGAGGCTGGTGAAAAGAAAGCACGTTACTTTTCCAGGGACCTCATGTGCCCGAGCAGTGGAATCTCCTACCCTATTCCTGAGCCAAATACTTTTTCATTTAATTCCCCAAAAGGCATGTGTCCCAGCTGCCAGGGCCTAGGAGTTACCCACAAAGTCAATACCCATAAAATATTTCCAGACTTAAATCTGAGCATAAGAGACGGAGGTATTGCTCCATTGGGTCCGTATAAGAGTTCCTGGGCTTTCAAGCAAATAGAACTCATTGCGCAAAGACATGGGTTTGACTTGGAAACACCCCTTAAGAAAATTCCTCAAGAAGCCATAGAAATACTTATAAATGGGGGGCAAGACCAGTTTACAGTAACATCAAAAACCCTCGGTGTTGAAAGAAACTATCAGATAGATTTTGAGGGGATTTCTGTATTTATTCAAAATCAATTTACCCAAGCTAATACGACCTCATTAAAGCGTTGGGCTAAAGATTTTATGGATAAAATTAGTTGTGAAAGCTGCAACGGAAATAGACTATTAGAGACAACGTTACAATTCAAAATAAACGGTTTACACATTGCTGAGCTCTCTCAAATGGACATTGGACAGTTGTATCTTTTCTTTGAAAAGCTCTCTAAAAACTTAGAAGGAGACCAAGCGATTATAGCGCAGGAAATAATAAAAGAAATCAAGGTTAGGCTACAGTTTTTGCTAGACGTTGGACTCGAATACTTGAGTCTAAATAGACCCTCTAAATCACTTTCAGGGGGTGAAGCACAGCGTATTAGACTGGCTACTCAGATAGGCTCTCAATTGGTTGGGGTATTGTATATTTTAGATGAGCCAAGTATAGGGCTGCATCAGCGAGATAACGAGCGACTGATAAAATCCTTAGAATCACTCAGAGATATTGGCAATTCTGTATTGGTTGTAGAGCATGACAAGGACATGATCCTTTGTGCAGATCATGTCATTGATATTGGGCCAAAAGCAGGAAAAAACGGTGGGGAAATACTCACTCAAGGAACTCCAGCAGCACTGTTAAAGGAACAGACCTTAACGGCTGCTTTTCTCAACAATCAAATGCGCATTGAAATTCCTAAAATTAGAAGAAAAGGAAATGGTACATCCATTGTTCTAGAGGGCTGCACAGGAAATAATTTAAAAAACGTGACCCTAAAGCTACCATTGGGATGTATGATTGGGGTGTCTGGGGTGTCTGGATCGGGTAAATCTACCTTGATCAATGAGACCCTCTACCCTATTTTAAACGCCCATATTTTTAATGGTGTTAAAAAGCCCATGCCTTATAAGAAAATCTCTGGCCTAGAGCATATTGACAAAGTGATCGATATAAACCAACAACCCATAGGCAGAACACCTAGGTCTAATCCAGCCACATACACAGACGTTTTTGGTGAAATTAGAAGCTTATTCACTAAAACTACGGAAGCGACCATTAGGGGCTACAAACCAGGAAGGTTTAGTTTTAACGTGGCCGGAGGCCGATGCGAAACTTGTCAAGGGGGCGGATTACGCGTCATTGAAATGAATTTTCTTCCAGATGTATATGTCCCTTGTGAAACCTGTAATGGTAAGAGGTTTAATAGGGAGACCCTAGAAATTAGGTTTAAAGGAAAATCTATTTCAGATGTCTTAGAAATGACCATAGATGAGGCTGTAGTTTTCTTTAAAGCAATACCTAAAATTTACAGAAAACTAAAGACCATTCAGGATGTTGGTCTGGGATATATTTCCCTAGGACAACAATCTACCACTTTGTCTGGAGGAGAAGCGCAGCGCATTAAATTGGCTGCTGAATTGTCTAAGAGAGATACAGGAAATACCCTTTACATTTTAGATGAACCTACCACTGGCCTTCATTTTGAAGATATTAGAGTATTGCTTGGAGTGCTTCAAAAATTAGTAGACAAAGGCAATACTGTGTTAGTTATAGAGCATAATTTAGATGTGATTAAAATTGCAGACCACCTCATAGACATAGGATATGAAGGCGGCGCTCGAGGAGGAGAGATTATAGCGACGGGTACGCCTGAAGAAGTAGCCAAGCATAAAAAGAGTCATACCGCTCGTTTTTTAAAAAAAGAATTAGATTTATAACTTATAGCAAATTAACTATGAGAAAAGAAAAACACTTTAAAGGTTGGAATGAAATAAAAACCAATGATTCATGGGCCCTGTTTAAAATCATGGGAGAGTTTGTGAATGGATATGAAAAAATGAGTATGATAGGGCCTTGCGTCTCTATTTTTGGCTCTGCAAGAACCAAACCTGGAACAGCATACTATGAACTCGCTACAAAAATAGCCCAGCGCATAGCTCAAGAGGGATATGGTGTTATTACCGGAGGAGGTCCAGGGATTATGGAGGCTGGAAATTTAGGCGCACATTTGGAAAAAGGCACCTCGGTAGGTCTCAACATTGATTTGCCTTTTGAGCAACATGACAATCCGTATATAGACAATGATAAAAACTTACAATTCGATTATTTCTTTGTGAGAAAAGTCATGTTTGTGAAGTATTCACAGGGATTTGTGGTGATGCCGGGAGGTTTTGGAACACTAGATGAACTCTTTGAAGCCATTACCCTGATTCAAACCAATAAGATTGAGAAATTCCCCATCATCTTAGTAGGCCGAACTTTTTGGGCGGGACTTTTAGATTGGGTAAAAAGCACCCTTTTAGAAAACGGAAATATCTCTGAAAAAGATTTAGACTTACTTCAAATGGCCGATGATGAAGATGAAGTGGTCAATCATATTAATGCATTCTACAAAGGAAAATCGCTAAGTCCTAACTTCTAAAGCAGTACAATCTTTAATGAATTTTAAGCAGCTTTTTTTATTCCTATTTTTAGCACTTCCTTTTTGGGGAATGGGTCAGCATGTCAATAAAATTAGTGCCAGTCTGAATAGTGAGACTAAAGAAATAAAAATTCAGCAAGAATTCACCTATACCAATCATAGTGCAGACACCCTTAGCGTGCTGTATTTTAATGATTGGGCAAATGCGTATGCCCATAAAGACTCTCCTTTAGCGAGTCGTTTTGCAGATGATTTTAAGAAAAATCTCCATCTAGCCTCTAAAGAACTCAGGGGAGGAACTGACCTCATTGGTGCAGTTGATCAGAATTACTACTCCCTTCCTTGGTGGAGAACCAAAGAAAAAGATATTATTGGTATTTCCTTAAATAAACCTATTGCTCCGGGTGATTACGAAACTATTACCTTCACTTACACTGTTAAGTTACCACCAAACAAATACACCTCTTATGGATATGATTCTGAAGGGGGATATTTTCTTAAGGATTGGTACCTCTCCCCTGCTGTTTATAAAGACAAAGAATGGTTGCTCTATTCAAACAAAGATTTGCAAGACCTTTACACTGATATTACCAACACAGTAATAAAAATAAACTACGATAAAGCGTTGGTATTAAATTCAAATTACAAAGAAACTTTAGAACAAGTCAAAGGAAATAAAAGATGGGCTACGCTAACTGCTCAGCAGAAAAAAGGGGCAGAAATGTATCTGACCAATGAAAATAATTTTGTGAGATACCCACTTAAAAGCACCATTTTAGTTACTGATTTAAGGGGAGAAAATCTTGAGCCAGCTATAGAAATAGCAGCAGTCTCTAAAGTTTTTTCATTCATTGAAAATAAAATTGGCACTATTCCTTTAGATCAACTCTTGGTGACTAAAATGAATTATGACAGAAACCCACTCTATGGATTAAATAAACTACCCAGCTTTGTAAACCCCTATGAAGAATCCTTTAAGTTGGAATTAAGCTTATTAAAAACGAGTTTGTACACCTTATTTAGGGAGAGTTTTTTTGTTAATCCAAGAAAAGAACACTGGGTCATAGATGCATTGGTGAACTTCAATATGATCAAATATGTGGAGACCTATTATCCTAATCAAAAATTACTAGGAAAAATAGCTTCCTACTGGGGAGTGAAAAGCCTGCATTTATCTGAATTGGACTTTAACGATCAGTATGCATTACTCTATAATTTAACAGCAAGACGCAACTTAGACCAACCACTCACGACCTCTAACGACTCCTTAATAAAATTCAACCAACAAATAGCCAACAAATACAAAGCTGGTTTAGGACTGGCTTATTTGGAAGATTATCTAGGCGAGGGAGTATTAGAACAATGTATTAGAGACTTTTATCAAGCGCACAAAAGGGCCAATATTGCTACAAAAGACTTTAAAACTACCTTAGAAAAGTACACCGCTAAAAACGTAGATTGGTTTTTCAATACTTATATAGCCACAAAAAACAAAATTGATTTTAAAATAACCAAAGCTTCTGCAGCACCAGATTCAATAACTTTTACCATAAAAAACAAGCAAAAGACCAGAGTACCTATTTCAGTATTTGGTTTAAAAAAAGATAGTGTAGTGTCTCAGTATTGGTTTACTGGTATAGATAGTATTGGAAGCTTTAAGATCCCTAATCAGTTAGAAGACAAACTGGTATTAAACTTTAATCAAAAAATCCCTGAATTTAATCAGCGAGACAATTGGAAATCGCTTAATGGCTGGTTTTCAAGTAACAAAAAACTCAAGTTTCAGTTTTTTAAAGATCTAGAAGATCCTAATTACAATCAAGTATTTTATGTACCCATAGCAAATTTTAATATTTACGACGGATTAACCCCTGGTATACGATTGTACAATAAAACTGTGCTAGAAAGGCCTTTTAATTATGATTTCTCGCCCTCATATGGTTTAAAGGGTAAAAAGTTTGTGGGATATGGACGGTTCAACTACAGAAAATACCATCAAAATAAGCGATTATATGTAACGAATTATAATCTAGGGGCTTCTAGTTATCAATATACAGAAAATGCGCGCTACACAACACTAACACCTTCATTTTCAATGGGCTGGAGACCTGAAGACCTTAGGTCTAACAAGAAAGACTTCTTACAATTGAGGTATGTGCAGGTGCAAAGAGATCCAAATCCCTCTATGCCTGTAGACGCTCAGAGTCAGGCACCCAATTACGGTGTTCTCAATTTGCGTTATGGATCAAATGACAATGGGATTTTAAAGTACTTTTCATGGAATTTAGATGCCCAACAAGCCAAAGATTTTTCCAAACTGTCCTTTGAAATTGAATACAGAAGATTATTCGAAAACAACAGACAATTCAATATTCGTTTTTTTGCGGGAAGTTTTATCAGAAACGAAACCAAAGGAGACTTCTTTAGCTTTGCCTTAGACCGTCCAACAGACTACTTATTTGATTATAGCTTCCTGGGAAGATCTGAAGACCAAGGATTGTATTCACAGCAAATTATTATAGCTGAGGGTGGTTTTAAATCTAAATTAGATAGGCCTTTTGCCAATCAATGGATCGCTACAACCAACGCTAGTATTAATTTGTACCGGTGGGTGGAGTTTTATACTGATTTTGGTTTTGTCAAAAACAAAGGTTATAAAGAGCGCTTGGTATATGATTCAGGAATTAGACTCAATTTAGTGACCGATTATTTTGAATTGTATTTTCCCCTATATTCTAATAATGGATGGGAATCTGGCCAAGAAAATTACGCAGAGAAAATTCGATTTGTAGTGACTCTAAGTCCTAAAACCCTCATTGGTCTCTTCAACAGAAAATGGTTCTAAATTTTACGTTTTTCTCAACAAAATGCCTGATAATTGTGAATTATTGATAATTCATTATTTGAATAGCTATATTTTTTCGCATTATTCAATTACCGCTTCTTATTAGTGAAAATATTCCATCTTTTTTCTATATTTTTGCAATGAATTTTTGATGCCTAAAAGCAAACACTTACAGTTAATGGATATATCTACTGCCAATTCTAAAAAACAAATTTCTTTTGACGAGTTTAAATCAGAAATTATAGCTGATTATAAAATTGCAGTCACTTCAAGGGAGTGTAGTTTATTGGGAAGAAGAGAAGTTTTAACAGGTAAAGCTAAATTTGGAATTTTTGGAGACGGAAAAGAAATACCCCAAATAGCCATGGCTAAGGCTTTTAATGAAGGTGATTTTAGAAGTGGTTATTACAGAGACCAAACCTTTATGATGGCATTGGATCTTTTAAAACCCAAAGACCTATTTCACGGTTTATATGCGACTACGGATATTGAAAAAGAGCCTATGAGTGCCGGAAGGCAAATGGGCGGACACTTTGTAACCCATAGCCTGCAGGAAGATGGTAGCTGGAAAAACTTGACTAAGCAATATAATAGCAGTGCAGATATTTCACCAACAGCAGCTCAAATGCCCAGGTTACTCGGTTTGGCACAGGCCTCAAAAGTATATAGGTCTGAAAAAAATATAGATGGAAATTTGTTTTCTGTTCAAGGAAATGAAGTGGCATGGGGTACCATAGGAAATGCAAGTACTAGTGAAGGCTTGTTTTTTGAGACTATCAATGCAGGAGGTGTGCTTCAAGTGCCCATGGTGGTGAGTGTTTGGGATGACGAGTATGGCATTTCTGTTCATGCGAAACACCAAACAACTAAGGAAAGTATTAGTGAAATACTCAAAGGCTTTCAAAAAGAAGAAGGCACAAATGGGTATGAAATTTTTAAAGTCAATGGTTGGGACTACCCTGCCCTTGTAAAAACATATCAAGAAGCGGCTCAGATTGCTAGAGAAAAACATATCCCTGTAATCATTCACGTGATAGAACTCACGCAACCTCAAGGACACTCTACTTCAGGTTCTCACGAGAGGTATAAATCAGATGATCGTCTTATTTGGGAAAAAGAACAAGATTGTAATGTAAAATTTAGGTCTTGGATTCTAGAAAATGGTTTTGCAGATGAGGAACGTCTGCTTGAGATTGAAAAAGATATTAAAAGAGAGGTGCGGAATGCAAAGAAAGAGGCTTGGTCTGAATTCTTAGCCCCTCATTTGGATTATAAGAAAGATTTGGTCAAAGTACTTAGGTCTGTTTCAGAAAACACTCAAAACAAAGCAGCTATTACAAGTATTCTTAACGACTTGATCGCTATTGAAGAGCCTATAAAAAAAGACTTGGCATCAAAGGCAAGATTAGCCCTTAGAGGGTTAATTGGCGAACAAACCAAAGAACGCGAAATGCTTAAAAATTGGTTGTTGAGATTTATGACAGAAATGCAACCAATGTACAGTGCACACTTGTACAGTGAGCATGAAAATAAAGCGACCAATATGCTTGCTATTCCTCCTACCTACAGCGAAGATGCAACTATGGTAGATGGAAGGCTTATTATTAGAGATAACTTTGATCAACTGTTAGAAAAATATCCTGAGTTTTTGATTTTTGGGGAAGACAGTGGAACTATTGGAGACGTAAATCAAGGTTTAGAGGGTTTACAAAAAAAGTATGGTGAAACCAGAGTAGCAGATACGGGTATTAGAGAAGCCAGCATTATAGGACAGGGAATTGGAATGGCGCTCAGGGGTTTAAGACCTGTTGCTGAGATTCAATACCTAGATTATATGCTTTACGCGTTGCAAACACTCAGTGATGATTTGGCTTCTTTGCGCTATAGGACTTTTGGAAAACAAAAAGCACCATTAATTGTTAGAACAAGGGGACATAGGTTAGAGGGTATCTGGCATTCTGGATCTCAAATGGGTGGTCTCATTCATTTTTTAAGAGGAATGTATATCTTAACTCCAAGAAATATGACTGTTGCAGCTGGTTTTTATAACACATTGATGAAAAGCGACGAACCTGCTATTGTCATTGAAAGTTTAAATGGCTACAGGTTAAAAGAGCGTATGCCTAATAATTTATCTGAAATATGTACGCCAATTGGTGTGGTAGATATTTTAAAAGAGGGTAAAGATATCACAGTGCTCTCCTATGGTTCAACCCTGAGGATAGTAGAACAAGTAATCGGTTCGCTTCAAAATTACGACATAGATATTGAACTCATAGACGCTCAAAGTCTCTTGCCTTTTGATCTTAAGCATGACGTATTAGAAAGTGTTAAAAAAACAAACAGACTCATCGTAATAGATGAGGATGTTCCAGGAGGTTGTGCCGCTTATTTAATACAAGAAATCATAGAAAAACAGGGGGCTTTTAAGTACTTAGACACACCGCCAACTACCTTAACTGCAAAGGCTCATAGACCTGCATACGCAAGTGACGGTGATTATTTTTCTAAGCCAAACGCAGAAGACATTTTTGAAGGTATTTACAACATCATGAACGAGTCTAATCCAAGCGCCTATCCTGAATTGTAATTTAAGATAGAAACACTACATTGCTCGCTGCTCTTTACCTTTTCTTAGGTTGTGTTAACTTAAAAATTAGTTTATTTAATATATCGGTGAAATTGACTCTAGCTTTTAAGCCGCTTGAATCCTAGTAATAGCTTAATCCTTGATTACAGTATTTTAATCAATAATTCCTTGAGTAAATTTTCGTGGTCCGTTGGAGCACCTAGTCCTTTATTTTTAAGGTCTAAGTCCTTAAGTGTTTTTAAGATTTGACTCACTCTTTTCATGGGGTACTGTTTTGCCGCACTTTTAATTTCATTAATGAAAAATGGGGAAATCCCTAAACTTGCTGCTACATGGCTTGGATTGTGATCTGTAAGCCCGTGATATTGCATAATTTGAGTAAAAAAACCGTGTAGAATAGATACTGTCATTAAAAAAGGATTGTCTTTTGGATTGTGAGCAAAATAATGCACAATCTTAAATGCTTTTAAAATATCTCTTTCACCAATGGCTTTTTTTAATTCAAAGTTGTTGTAATCTTTACTAATACCAATGTGCTGCTCAACTATATCTGGAGTAATTAAAGCGCCTTTTTCTATGTGAATAGACAACTTGTCTATTTCTTTTTCAATCCTACTCAAATCTGTACCAAGAAATTCAAATAACAAATGAGGAACAGCTGGTTGGGCTGAAAATCCCTTACGTTGAATTAAGTCATTAATCCAAGAAGGAATTTTATTGTTATAAATTTTTTTGGACTCCAAAGTAGTTCCATTTTTTTGAAAAGCTTTAAAAACGCCTTTTCTTTTATCTGGTTTTTGGTATTTATAGCAAAGTACTAAAATAGTTGTTTGTAGGGGTTGTTTTGCATACTCTTGAAGGCCATCTATTTGTCTGGAGAGATGTTGTGCTTCTTTGACAATAATTAATTGCCTTTCTGCCATCATTGGGTAGCGCTTGGCTTGTGAGACAATATCTTCTATAAGGGCATCTTTTCCATAGACAATTAATTGATTGAAAGCTTTCTCTTCTTCAGCAAGTGCTTTTTGCTCAATTAAATTGGAAATAGCGTCTATGTAGTAAGGCTCATCTCCATAAAGCAAATAGAGCGGGCTAAAATTTCCCTTATTTATTTCACTAGCAATTAACTTTGCTTCTTCCATTCAATTTAATTCATCAAATTTGCAACATGCAAGTTTTAAACTTTCCAACCTATCCTTTCAGAATCAAAAATAGGGAAAATAAGCCCTATGTTTTTGATATTATCAGGAAAAAATTTGTCCAAATACAAGCAGAGGAATGGGTAAGACAACATTTAATATGGTATTTAATTTACGAAAAGAAATATCCTAAAAGCCTTATTAATGTTGAAAAAAAAATTCTTGTTAACGGATTGACAAAAAGGGTCGACGTGGTTATTTTTAATAAAGATGGTAGCATCTATTTATTGGTAGAATGTAAAGCACCTGAAATAAAAATTAGCCAAGAAACATTTGATCAAATTGCCCGATATAATTTGAGCTTAAATGCCGATTTGCTCATGGTTACTAATGGTTTATCTCACTATTATTGCGTTATAGACAAAGAAGCAGAAAATTATACTTTTGTAGAAAGTATTCCTGAATATATCCCTTAATTTGTCATTTAAAAAAATCCTGTGAAACAAATAGCCGTAGTAATACTCAATTGGAATGGAGCCGCTTTATTGGAGCGATTCCTTCCTGCTGTTCTTAAAAACAGTGGAGAAATGGCACATATATATGTGGCAGACAACGGATCTACAGATAGTTCAATAATACTTTTAAAAGAACAATTTCCCCAGGTTACCATCATAGAAATGCCCCATAACAATGGTTTTGCTGGTGGGTATAATTTGGCCTTACAACAAATAAGTGAACCCCTATTTTGTTTACTGAATTCAGACGTTTCCCCCGCTGAAAATTGGCTAGTGCCTATATTAACAGCCTTTAATTCAGACGCACAATTGGCTATAGCACAGCCTAAAATTTTAGATGAATTAAAAAAAACACATTTTGAATACGCCGGAGCAGCAGGGGGCTATTTAGACGCATTGGGTTATCCTTTTTGCCGTGGAAGAATATTTCAACACATAGAACAAGACCTAGGCCAATACAACGACAACACTGAAATTTTTTGGGCCACTGGAGCTTGTATGTTCATTAGAAGGGAGGTATTTCTTTTACTCAATGGTTTTGACGAAACTTACTTTGCCCACCAAGAGGAGATAGACCTTTGCTGGAGGGCAAGAAATCTTGGGTACAAAGTCATGTATCTCGGAAGTAGTACTGTGTTTCATTTGGGTGGCTCAACCCTAAGCAATATGAACCCTAAAAAAACATTTCTAAATTTTAGAAACTCTCTTTTTTCAATATTAAAAAACATGCCTTTAAAAAGGGCCTTAATAGTGATTTTTATCAGGCTTATACTTGATGGGATTGCTGGAGGTAGATTCATTATTCAAGGTAAGTTCAATCATTGTTTGGCAATTATTCATGCCCATTTTGGTTTTTATAAAGGGGCCGTTAGGGCTTTTAAAAAATACCCACGGCCAAAAAAACACCTCAAATATTACAGGACCACATCAATAGTTTGGTCTCATTATGTGAGGGGGTTAAAAAAGTTTTCGCTTTTAGTAAAAGATTAACTAACTTACATTCGCTATTAAAAGAATAAAAGATAAATTTGATGTACTAATTATATTTTTCCAACCCATGAAAAAAATCATCCTTGGCTGCTTAGGCGCCACACTATTACTTTCTTCTTGTGTATCTCAAAAAAAATACACAGACTTAGAAGCAAAACAAAAAGAAACCCAAGACTTACTCAATTCAGCTACGGTTAAATTGAACAGCTGTCTAGAAGACACTGCTCGTTTGCAGTTACTTGAAGATCAAAATGCTTATTTAAAAGCAAATAATCAAGAACTGATTAACAACCTTGGTAACCTAACTACATTAACTTCTAAAGGAGCAGACAATTTAGAGCGCTCTTTAGAAAGTTTAAAAGAGAAAGACCTGACTATTCGCAAATTAAACAATGCTGTCACCAGAAGAGATTCTGTTAACCTTGCATTGGTTCAAAGTCTGAAAGGTGTATTGAGCAACTTAGATGATGAAGATATTGAGATTAGCGTAGAGAAAGGCGTTGTTTTTGTATCTATCTCTGACAAGTTATTATTTAACACTGGTAGTTATGTAGTATCTAATAAAGCGAAGTCTGTATTAGAAAAAGTAGCTAAAGTGGTTAATAACAAACCAGATTTCGAATTTATGGTAGAAGGCCATACAGATGAAAGAAGTTTCTCTAAAGGAGACTTAGTAGACAACTGGGATTTATCTGTGAAGAGAGCTACTTCAGTAGTAAGAATGCTACAAAAAGATTTTGGTGTAGATCCTAAGCGTATGACTGCAGCTGGTAGAGCTGAGTATGTACCAGTTTCTTCAGAACTGTCTAAAAACAGAAGAACTAGAATCGTTGTTCTTCCTAAAATTGATCAGTTCTATACTATGATCGAAGAAGGATTAAAAGATGCTGCAATTAACTAAGTTTTTGCAAACATGATACTAAAAATGCCACCCTATGGGTGGCATTTTTTTTTAATCGCATTCCAATTTTTAATCGAATGTCTTTTTCAATACGAAACAAATTACCATTAAAAAAATTACCCCTAAAACAAATCACTTCTAAAACATATCAAAGTCCCCTTTACCTTGACGAATCAATTCAGGAGCATCTCCAGATAAATCTACAATAGTAGAAGGCACATTATCTCCATAACCCCCATCTACTACAAAGGCAACATGCGGAGCCCATTTTTCAAATATAAGCTCTGGATCTGTGGTGTATTCTAGCAACTCATCTGGATCATAAATTGAAGTAGAAACTATAGGATTTCCAAGCATTTCTACTATCTTCTTTGGAATAGAGTGATCTGGCACTCTAATCCCAACAGTTTTACGCTTCTTAAAAGCTTTTGGAAGGTTGTTATTACCGGGAAGCACAAAAGTATAGGGGCCAGGTAAGGATCGTTTTAAAATTTTAAAGGTAGCCGTATCAATTTGTTTCACATAGTCAGAGATATTACTGAGATCTGCACAAATAAAAGACCAGGTAGCTTTTTCAAGCTTTACGCCTTTTAATTTGGCCAACTTCTCCAAAGCTTTATTATTGGTAATATCACAACCAATGCCATAAACAGTATCTGTTGGGTAAATAATAAGCGCACCCTCTCTAAGTGCACGTACTACCTTTTCCAAAGCAGACTCCTGAGGATTTTCTGGATATATTTTGATTAATTGCCCCATATTTTTTAAGACATTACTTCTAATTTCGCAAAACGAAGGATCAGTTTTTTAAGACCACCAATCTCAAAGTCAATAGTAGCCTTCTTATCTGCTCCTACTCCTTCCAAAGAGATTACCTTTCCACCACCAAACCTACTGTGTTTTACTAGGGAGCCAGCCACTAATTCTATGTCATCTTCTCCATTTCCAATAGGACTAGATAAATCTGGCTTAATTTTTCTAAGCTTTCTCAATTGGTTCTCTTTAGGTCTAAAGGAGCTCGGTGGTGTGGAAGAAACTGGTTTGGTTTGTCGCAGTTTACTTTTGTCTACATCGCCAAAAATATCTGCATCTATCATAGGTTTATATCGGTAAGAATCAATTGGTACTTGCATGTCTAAGAAACTGTCGTCTATTTCCTCTATAAATCTAGAAGGTTCAGCGTCTACGAGTTTACCCCATCTGTATCTTGTTTGGGCATAAGTCAAGTAGGCCTTTTTTTCTGCTCTAGTGAGGGCTACATAAAAAAGCCTTCGCTCCTCCTCTAGTTCTGACCTAGTGTTCATACTCATAGCAGAAGGAAAAAGATCTTCTTCCATTCCCACTACATACACTACAGGGAACTCTAGACCCTTAGCCATATGAATGGTCATAAGCGCTACCCTATCTTCATCTCCAACATCTTTATCTAAGTCTGTTGCAAGAGATACATCTTCAAGAAATTCAGCAATATTTCCTGTAGCATCGGCCAGCTCTTGCTGGCCATCGACAAAGTCCTTAATACCGTTGAGGAGTTCCTCTATATTTTCCATTTTAGCAATTCCTTCAGGAGTCCCGTCTTTTTTGAATTCCAAAAGTAGGCCAGACTTTTTAGCCACATGCTCAGAGAGCGTAAATGCGTCTGCCGTCTCGTTGAGCACCTGATAACTTTTGATCATGGTGACAAAATCTTCTAATTTGCGCTTAGTACCACTGTTTATCTGAAGTGGAATGGTGTCTAAATGTTCCATCACTTCAAAAATAGACCTGCCGTAATGGTTTGCTGCAACCACCAATTTATCCAAAGTACTCTGACCAATTCCCCTAGCTGGAAAATTTATAATACGCTTTAGAGCCTCCTCATCTTTAGGGTTAATCACCAACCTTAAATAGGCTAATACATCTTTAATCTCTTTTCTTTGATAAAAAGAAAGCCCTCCAAAAATTCTATAGGCAATATCTCTTTTCCTCAGGGCGTCTTCTATGGCCCTAGATTGTGAATTGGTTCTGTAAAGTACCGCAAAGGAACTGTTTGGAAGTTGTTCTTGCATTTTAGTTTCTAAAATACTTCCGGCAACAAACCTTCCCTCTTCTGCATCTGTTGGTGATCTGTGAACAGTGATTAATTCCCCTGGATCGTTAGAGGTCCATACTACCTTGTCTAATTGATTGGTATTGTTGGAAATAATGCTATTGGCTGCTTTTACAATATTGTCTGTAGACCTATAATTCTGCTCTAATCTGTATTGAGCTACCTGATCGTAATCTTTCTGGAAATTTAATATGTTGTCTATATTGGCGCCTCTAAAAGAGTAAATACTTTGGGCGTCATCTCCTACAACACAAATGTTCTGATACCTATCTGAAAGGGCTTTTACGATTAAATACTGCGAGTGGTTGGTATCTTGGTACTCATCTACTAAGATGTATTTAAACCTGTTTTGGTACTTCATAAGCACCTCAGGAAATCTGGTTAGAAGTTCATTGGTACGCAAGAGTAAATCATCAAAATCCATGGCACCGGCCTTAAAACAACGGTCTACATATTCCTTGTAAATAGCGCCGGTTTGAGGTCTTTTAGCCATAGCGTCTGCCTCGAGAAGGTCTGGATTGTTGTGATAGGCTTTAACGGTTATTAAACTGTTTTTATAAGAAGATATTCTATTCTGAATTTGCTTGTATTTATAGATATCCTTGTCCAGTCCCATTTCTTTAATAATGGAAGCAATAAGTCTTTGAGAATCTTGCGTATCGTATATAGTGAAATTGCTAGGGTAACCCAGTTTATCGCCGTCAAACCGCAATAATTTGGCAAACACAGAGTGAAAAGTTCCCATCCATAGATTCTTAGCCTCTGCACCACCTACTATTGTAGAGATCCTATGCTTCATCTCTCTAGCCGCCTTATTGGTGAAAGTTAAGGCGAGAATATTAAAAGAATCTACCCCAAGAGACATGAGATGCGCAATTCTTATGGTGAGCACCCTAGTCTTTCCAGAACCCGCGCCTGCTATGACCATTAAGGGGCCATCTTTATGAAGTACTGGGGCTTTCTGAGCCTCATTTAAGCTTTCTATGTAGTTTTTCAATATGCGATCTTTAGGGTATAAATTTAACTATTAATATGCGTTTCTTAAGCGAGAACAACCAATAATTATAAACAAAAAAGAGCCCTAGAAACAATGGTTTTAATAATATGAGTATATTTAAACAGATAACCAATCATTTTAATAAACTTATGAAAAAAACAGTAGTAGCCATTTTTTTAGGACTGGGAACTTTTGCCCAAGCACAACTCCAATTACCTGTCTCCGACTATGAAAAAATAGAAGCTCAGGTCATTGAGTGGCGCCATGACATACATCAGAATCCCGAACTCTCTAACCAAGAATTTAAAACCGCTGCTAAAATTGCAGCCCATCTCAAAAGTTTAGGCATTGAAGTAACCACCGGGGTGGCAAAAACAGGGGTTGTGGGGATTTTAAAAGGGGATCTTCCCGGAAAAGTTGTGGCACTAAGAGCAGACATAGACGCATTGCCTGTTACGGAGCGCAATGATCTGCCTTTTAAATCTACCGTAAAAGGTACTTTTATGGGGGAAAAAGTTGGCGTAATGCACGCCTGCGGTCACGATACCCACACGGCCATTCTTATGGGGGTAGCTTCTGTTTTAAGCAAACACAAAGACAAGATAAAAGGTACTGTGAAATTTGTATTTCAACCTGCTGAAGAAGGTCCACCACCAGGAGAAGAAGGGGGCGCGTCGCTCATGGTTAAAGAGGGCGTCTTAGAAAACCCTTCGGTCGATGCCATTTTTGGCCTGCACATTAATTCTGTGCTCCCTGTAGGTATGATCGGATATAAGCCCCTAGGCGCAATGGCTGCCTCTGATCGTTTTGTAATTAAAGTGCAAGGAAAACAAACCCATGGTTCTCAGCCTTGGGGGGGTGTGGATCCTATTTTAATCAGTGCAAAAATTATTGACGGTCTACAAACCATCATTTCTAGAGAATCTGATCTAACCAACGAAGCTGCTGTGATTACAGTAGGTAAAATAACAGCTGGTGTTCGTTTTAACATCATTCCTGAAACTGCTGAAATGGTAGGGACTATCAGAACGCTTGATTATAAAATGAGGGATCATATTGGCAAGCGAATGAAAGAAATGGTTTCTGCTATAGCTACTGCATACGGTGGAACAGCTACCGTAGAAATTGTCAACGGTGCGGCTATTACCTATAACGACGCTAACTTGGTAGGACAAATGTTACCCACACTACAAAAAACTGCAGGTAAAGACCAGGTAATGCTTATGAAAGCCATTACAGGGGCAGAAGATTTTTCTTTTTTCCAAGAAAAAGTACCAGGATTCTATTTCTTTTTAGGAGGCAATACTCCAGGTAATCAAGAAGCTTTCCCACACCACACTCCAGACTTCAAAATTGACGATGCAGGAATGTTATTGGGTGTGAAAACACTTTCTGAAATGGCCTAGACTATTTGTCTCAGTAGGGCTTAATCGCTTTATATTCCTAACTAAATATTAAAAAAGCCTCGTTTTTACGAGGCTTTTTATTTGGACTAATACATTTCTTTTTTTTGAGGTATGGGAGAGGAATTGGATTTGAATTTCTCCTGAGCATAAAGCAAGCCCTGCTCCCACCACTCTGTCATTCGCTTCTTATTAAACACCAAAGAATTCTCTGTTAATTTTGTGGGTGTATAATACAAATTCAATTGAACCCCATTGTGCTTTGCGGCTAATATTCCCTCTGAGATGTCATGATACTCAATTTGATCCAATACAAATCCAAAAATACTGATCATTAAAGAAAATGGGTTTTTTCCCAATACTTTATTGTGGTCCATGTTTTCTGATTCTAAAATAATCACATCGACCTCTTTTGCTCCCCTTCTAATCGCCTCTCTTATGGGTACTACAGATCCTAAACCACCATCTCCGTATTCATAACCGTCTTTAGTCACTAAAGACATAAAAGGGATGTAGTTACAAGACATCCAGATCCAATCTACAAAGGTCTCGTAGTCGTAATCGTGGATAGATTTATACTCTACCCTATTTTTAGAGAGATTAGAAACACTCACAACAACTTCCTTGTCTCCTTTTAATAACATTTCGAAAGAGGCCCTACTAAAATTTTTAGCGATGGTTTTTCTCAAGTTATGACTCTCACCAAAAGTTCTTTTCCTTCTTAAGAATTGAAATAAGGTCGTGATATAATTAATAGTCACATACTCCCTGTCTCCCTTCTTTTTAACTACAAAAGGATTTACATTAAAAATACTTCTCTGATTGACATTAGTATAAGCGTGGTGTAATTTCTCCAAATTATTTAAAGCTAATTGCGGAATGAGCAAACTACCTGTGGAAGTCCCCACAAAAATGTCGTATTCTCTTCCCTGATTTCTCATGAGATATTGGGCCACACCTCCTGCAAATGCCCCCTTACTGCCTCCTCCGGAAATCACTAATGCTTTTTTCATATGCTCATCTTAACTGATCTATAAATGTAGTAAAATATGGTGCTTTATAAAGGATTCAAATAAATTTCTATTGGAAAAATCACACTTAAAAGTTACATTTATAGCATGAATTCAGCCCTGCTCCAAACTCCTATTGCCTACCTTAAAACGATAGGTCCTACAAGAGCAAAACTTTTAAAGGAGCAATTGGGCATACATACGTATCAAGACCTGTTACATTTTTTTCCCAATAGGTATGTAGACAGAACACAATTCCACCATATCAACCAATTAGAAACCTCTCAAGCAGAGGTCCAAATTGTTGGGGTAATTACCCAAATAGATACCATAGCTCAAAAGAAAGGGAGTAGATTGGTCGCTAAGTTTTCAGACAGCACAGGGACTATGGAATTGGTTTGGTTTAAAGGCGCAAAATGGATTAAAGAAAGTATTAAACCCAATACACCCTATGTTATATTTGGTAAAATCTCGGTATTTCAAGGGAAGTTTAGCATGGCCCATCCAGATATGGAGTTGTTGGAAAATTACCAGGCCACTAACAGGATAGGATTACAGGCCATTTATCCCAGTACAGAAAGACTTTCTAATGCTAATATGGGTAATAGGTTTATGCTAAGAGCAATGGAACAACTCTTTAACGAGTGTGGCAGTGCTTTTGAGGAAACGCTTTCTGATAGCATTTTAGACCATTTAAAATTATTACAACGCTCCACCGCATTGTTTCACATACACTTTCCTAAAGATGCAAAAATGCTCAGCAGAGCTGCGGCTAGATTAAAATTTGAAGAGTTATTTTTTATCCAACTACAGCTTATTCGAAAGAATCTTATCCGGAAAAAGAAAATTAAAGGCCTGCCTTTTAATGAGGTAGGGGCGTATTTTAATGACTTTTACAACAATTACTTACCTTTTCAACTCACCAATGCTCAAAAAAGGGTCATAAAGGAAATTAGAACAGACGTTGGAAGCAATGCACAGATGAATAGATTGCTTCAAGGAGATGTTGGATCTGGCAAAACAATCGTAGCTGTAATGAGTATTTTATTCGCTTTGGACAATGGCTATCAAGCCTGCTTAATGGCGCCCACAGAAATACTTGCCAACCAGCACTTCAAAGGGGTTTCCGAACTTTTAGAACCCTTAGGAATTCAAGTGGCACTACTGACGGGAAGCGTTAAAAAAAGTGCTAGAAAACCTTTGCTAGAAAGTCTACAAGAAGGGGAATTAAAAGTATTAATAGGCACCCATGCCTTACTGGAAGACACGGTGGTTTACAAAAACCTTGGTCTTGCCATTATAGATGAACAACACAGATTTGGTGTGGCTCAAAGGGCAAAATTATGGCATAAAAATACCATACCTCCACATGTATTGGTCATGACGGCCACTCCTATACCCAGGACTTTAGCCATGAGTATTTACGGAGATTTAGATATTTCAATTATAGACGAGCTTCCGCCGGGGAGAAAAGAAATTAAAACTGTTTGGCGATCAGATGCTCACAGACTTGGGGTATTTAAGTTTATTAGAGAAGAGATTGAAAAAGG
>JAQWTF010000040.1:0-20521 GCA_029242825.1 Flavobacteriaceae bacterium
GGTAGCGAAATCCCAGCTTCTTTTGCCTGCTGAGGCAGTATACTGTGTTGGGTCATACCTGGTGTTGTATTTACTTCTAAAAGATGAGGAACATTGTTGACTAAAATAAATTCAGATCTGGTAAATCCTTTTAATTTCAATGTGTTATAAATAAATGCAGCTGCATCAATAATATTTTGTTCCACTTCAGGATCTAGTGTAGCAGGGGTAATTTCTGTAGATTTTCCCTCGTATTTTGCCTGATAGTCAAAAAAGTCGTTTTCACTTAAAATCTCGGTAATGGGTAGCACCTTTGTTTTACCTTGATATTGAATCACTCCCACAGACACCTCTCTTCCCACCAAGGCCTCTTCAATAATCACCTCCTTGTCTTCTTTGAAAGCAATCTCAAGTGCAGCCTCCATCTGTTCTATTGCATATACCTTGCTAATACCAAAACTACTTCCTGATCTATTGGCTTTTACAAAACAAGGCAAGCCAACTTTTTGAATAATAGCTTCATGATTAATGGGGTCACCATAGTTCAAATAATAAGATTTCGCCATGGCCATTCCATAGGGCTTGAGGACACTCAATAAATCTCTTTTGTTGTAGGTAAGCGCTGCTTGATAAAAATTACAAGCGGTTTGGGGAATACCCAAAAGTTCTAAGTAAGCTTGAATTTTACCGTCTTCTCCAGGACTTCCGTGAATGGCATTGAAAACACCGTCAAACAACACTTGCTTGTGAGGGAGTTCTAAACTGAAATTTCCCTTTTGGATAGGATACACTGCGCCCTGATCAGTAGTATAGGTCCACCTGTTTTTTGAAATCACTATAGGATAGACTTCGTATTTTTCAGGATCTAAATGAGCGGCCACTACAGAGCCACTTTTTAGTGAAATTTCAAATTCACTGGTGTACCCCCCCATAATCACTGCAATGGTTTTTTTCATCAGAAAACACTTTTATAAATTATCTAATACTGAGAATTACTAACACAAAGGTTTTGTTATCTTTGTGCCAATCGCTAAGCGCAATGAAAAATAGTATACTTTTTTTAAAAAGCCGGTTTTTTTTAAAACAAATCTTTGGTGCCCTCTTGGTACTATTAATTATTGTGGTCTTCAGTATGCAAATGTTGGCTTGGACTACAGCACATGGTGATTATATTGTAGTACCAGATTTAAGTAAAAAAGAGATTGCTGAGGTGGCCCATATTTTAGCTGCTCAATCACTTAGATTTCAAGTCATTGACTCAGCTAATTTTAGAAGCGATTTCCCTAAAAATGCAGTCATTAGTCAAAAGCCATTGCCAGGAAGCGAGGTCAAAGCAAACAAGAAAATATACCTACAGCTAAATCCATCTGGCTATGCCAATATAAGTTTGCCAGAACTGGTTCAAGTAACGCAAAGAAATGCCACCTCAAAGTTGCAAGCGGTTGGATTAAAGATAGAAAAAGTCACTTATATAGACGCCTTAGGAAAGAATATGGTCTATGGGGTTAAGTATCAGAAAAAACTCATTAAACCAGGTTTTAAATTACCTAAGATGTCAGAAATAGAACTCATCTGTGGAAATGGAAACAGACCGGAAAACGGTACGCCAAATTTAAACCAGACCCTACCAGAATAAAACTTTGAGCCTATTTTAAAATGGCTTAAACCCATTGAATATAAATTAATCGAATATAAATAGTGTATTTAAATTAGAGTAGCTCTCTAGTTTCTCATTCCTAGCTTTTATTATCCATAAATCATGTCCCAAACAGATCCAAACACGCCAATAGATGCTTACACAGATCAGGAATCTGAAGATTTATTTGAGCATTTCGCTTTTACAGCTTCCAAAGGGCAAGAGCCGCTAAGGATTGATAAATATCTCATGAATTTCATTGAGAATGCTACACGAAATAAAATTCAGCAAGCAGCAAAAGAAGGCCATATTTGGGTCAATGAGCAGGTGGTGAAGCAGAATTACAAGGTGAAATCTGGAGACGAAATTAAGGTCATGTTTACCCATCCTCCTTATGAATTCCTCCTGACCCCAGAAGATATTCCTTTAGATGTAGTCTATGAAGACTCAGACCTTATGGTGGTCAATAAACCACCGGGTATGGTGGTGCATCCAGGTCATGGAAATTACTCAGGTACATTGATTAACGCGCTCTTATTTCACATAAAAGATCTTCCCTTAAACTCAGATGACCGTCCGGGATTGGTGCATAGGATAGACAAAGACACCTCTGGTTTACTGGTAGTAGCAAAAACCTCCAAGGCCATGACGCATTTGGCCAAGCAATTTTTTGACAAAACCTCTGAGCGGGAGTACGTGGCTATTGTGTGGGGCAATGTAGAGGAAGATCAAGGGACGGTGAGGGGCCATATAGGAAGACACCCAAAGAACAGGCTTCAAATGGCTGTTTTTCCAGAAGGAGATCAAGGAAAAGAAGCCGTTACCCATTATAAGGTGATTGAACGATTGGGTTATGTGACCCTTGTTTCCTGTGTATTAGAAACAGGAAGGACCCATCAGATTAGGGCTCATATGAAGCACATTGGGCATACGCTTTTCAATGACGAGCGCTACGGTGGAGAGAAAATTTTAAAAGGCACCACTTTTACCAAATACAAACAGTTTGTAGACAACGCATTTAAGGCCCTGCCCAGGCAGGCCTTACACGCCAAAACCCTCGGTTTTGTGCATCCGAGCTCTGGCGAGCTCATGCGTTTTAATACCCCCATTCCAGAAGACATGCTAAGCTGCATTGAAAAGTGGCGCAGCTATGCACAACACCAGCAAGAATAAGACTTTATTAGTGGTTTTTAAAAATCACTAAAAACCTGTATTTTTATGCTAAAATTTATTTGTTATGAAATTCATTATATCGCCTGCTAAGTCTTTAGATTTTGAAACAGCACTTCCGACCACGCAATTCAGTGATCCCGTATTTTTAGACAAATCCAAGACTATTAACACCACATTGGCTCAAAAGAAACCCAAAGATCTGGGTGCTCTCATGAATATCTCAGATAAATTGTCTCAACTCAACTGGCAGCGCAATCAAGATTTCACATGGCCCTTTACGCCAGACAACGCGAGACCCGCCATTTACACCTTCAGTGGCGATGTATATCAGGGAATAGATGTTTTGTCAATGAGCGAAAAAGAAGTTCATGCCTTACAAGATCAATTGCTTATTCTCTCTGGTTTATACGGTATGCTAAAACCGCTAGACCTCATCCAAGCTTATCGTTTAGAGATGGGGACTTCCCTAAAAATAGGATCTCACAAGAACCTGTATAGTTTTTGGAAGGAAACCCTAACGGCCCACCTGAATGCTCAAATGGAGGCCTCGGAAACACTAGTGAATCTAGCGAGCAATGAATATTTCTCTGCCTTAGATGCCAAATCCTTACACATGAAGGTGGTCTCTCCAGTGTTTAAAGACTGGAAAAATGATACACTCAAGATCATTAGTTTTTATGCCAAGAAGGCAAGAGGGCTTATGGTACGTTACGCCATTCAAAACAACGTTCAAGACCTGGACGGAATACTAGGTTTTAATCTTGAGGGCTACGCTTACAGCCCAGAAGAGACCAAAGACCCTATGGCGCCTGTATTTGTAAGATAGGTTCTTTCAAAAATGTTACACTACAAGATAGTTCCACTTCAACCTTTTAGATAAGGCACTCCTTATTTAAAAGTGCGGTTAAATGTCTAGTGCCAGATTTTTATGGTGCTTAATCCCTACTCGAAAGGGCTGCTCAATACCTTGTAGAAGGTTTTTATTCCGTACTCAATCTGACCAATTTTCAAGTTTTCATTGGGGCTGTGCTGGTTATTGTCCGGATTCACCATAGGTAAAATATAGGCAGGAATTTTTAAGGCATTCACAAAAGGCGCAATAGGAACGGTACCCCCCATGGTTCTAATTTGTACCACCTCAGTATTAAAATTATCCTCCAATAAGGATTTTAAATGCCCCCCAAAAGGTAGGCTCAGATCTGTTCTAAAAGCAGGTGTCACAGATCCTTTCTCGAGTCTAATCACTTTGGGATAGGCCATTCGATCTGCCTTGGTAGGGGCCGCATTAAAAATAGTATAGCCTTGTTTTTTTAAATGTACTTCTATTAGATTTTGTAAGCGCGCTCCGTCAGTTTCAGGTACCAACCTCAAATCAATTTCAGTAGTAGCCATATCTGGTACAATAGTTCTGGCTTGGTCGCCAACCCATCCGCTTGCCATTCCTCTCACATTAAGGGAAGGAAATTGAAGCGCCTCCTGATAAAAAGTACCTACCGCATCTGGCTTGTGAATGCCCAATAGTTCGTCTATATAGTCTGCAGCGTCGGGCACTGCCTTTAAGACAGCTTTGTCAGATTCGCTCAATTCAATACCATCATAGTAACCCGCCACCAATACCTTTCCATCCGGAGATTTTAAACTCGAGAGGAGTTGGGCCATTTCAAAGGCTGGATTGGGTGCATAATTTCCATAATGACCAGAGTGTTGTGGTTTTATGGGACCGTAAGTCCATATTCTTAAGGTAGTAATACCCCTACATCCATATACAATGGTAGGTTGTCCCGAGGCGTGAACAGGACCGTCATTAATGATTAAATAATCTGCCTCTAATAAATCTTTATAAGTATTCACTGCCTTAGCCAGTGGTTTACTACTTTTTTCTTCTTCTCCGTCTAAGACCACCTTAATGTTGAAAGGCAGGCTGACATTATTTTTTTTCAGTAGATCCAAGCTGTTTAGAAGCATAACAATAGGTCCCTTGTCGTCCGAGGTAGACCTACCATAAAGCCTCCAGTCCATAGGGATATCTTCATTCAATTCTTCAAAAGAAGTGGTTTCCCACTGATCACCGACTGGTTTTTTAAGCACCACCTCATAAGGATTATCCTGATCCCATAATTCTGGAGCTACCGGTTGGCCGTCTAAATGCATATAAAAAAGCAAGGTTTTTTTAGCAGGATCCATAGGCAATGCCGCAAAGAAAAGAGGCAACCCATCTGTGGGAAGTACGGCTGTATTAAAACCACGATCAGAAAATTTTTCCGTAAGCCATGTGATGTTCCTATTTATATCTGCCGGCATATTGGCGTCATTAGGAATGGCCACAAAATCCCTCAGTTCATCTATAGAGTGCCTTACTTGGCCTTTAATCTCAGACGTAGTCTGGGCAATGCTAAAAGCGCTGAAAAATAGAAATAGAAATTGGATGAGGTTTTTCATTTGGTTGGTATTTGTATGTTATTTCTTCAATAAAGATAGCCCTTTAAAAATAAGTGCAAGGACTAATAATAGGAATGGGGCGCCATGGAAAAAAGTGTCCCACCAATCTATGAGTTGCATGCCTTTGGCGCCGCCTTGGATCCATTTAATTTTACCCCAGATATGAGGTTCTGGGTTAAAAGGAGCCAAGCCTAGGGTGACACTTAATAGGGCTATAAGCCCCAGGTTTTTGAGTAGAAATTTTTTAAAGTAGGTCATCTGATTTGTTTTGAGTGGTCAAAATTGATACTCGAGTGATTTGTTTTGAACGGTCCACATTTTCATCTGAGGGTGAGGGAAGCAATGTGGCCCATAACGGTTGTTTTTTGAAGTTAGACTAGTGGGGTCTAAGGCTTTTTATAAATGGGCTTATTCCTTCCAGTCCTTTTTCAGTAATGGTCTTAATAAAAGCAGAGCCTATAATGGCTCCAGAGGTGTGTTTTGTAGCTTGTGAGAAGGTATTTGCGTCATGAATTCCGAAACCAACTACTAAAGGGTTTTTGAGATTCATTTGGGCAATTCTTTCGAAATACGCTTCCTGTTCTACCCCAAAACCACTTTTGCTTCCAGTCACACTTGCTGTACTCACTAGATAAATAAAACTATCTGACGCCTGGTCAATGGCTTTAATTCGCGCATCTGAGGTTTGAGGGGTGATTAAAAAAATGTTTTTTATACCGTGTTTTTCATAAAGCTTTTTGTAATGCTGCTCGTATTCTGCCAAAGGAAGGTCTGGCATAATAATCCCATCGATTCCTATTTTGGCACACTCGCTCAAAAAAGCGTCTACACCGTATTGGAGCATGGGGTTAAAATAACCCATTACAATTAGAGGGATGTGAATGCTTTTTCTAATGTCTTTTAGTTGATCAAAGAGCAGCTGGGTATGCATACCATTTTTTAGTGCAGCGGTAGAGCTGTCCTGAATGGTGGGGCCGTCTGCCAAAGGGTCGCTAAATGGGAGTCCTATTTCTACTAGATCTACACCCGCTTCTTGCAATTGGCTCAAGACCTTCACGGTGTCTTCTTTTTCAGGATAGCCTGCCGTAAAATAGATGGATAAGACTTTTTTAGGGTCTGCCATTCTTTGATTTATTCTGTTACTCATAATTTAAAATAATCTATATAGGTATTCAAATCTTTATCTCCACGGCCAGATAAGTTAACCACCACCACTTCTTCTTTACCAAAGGGCCTGTTTTCAAAAATGGCAAAGGCATGAGAGGTCTCAATGGCAGGGATAATACCCTCCATTTTAGACACCAATAGCCCAGCAGCCATAGCATCTTGATCCGTTACCGAAATAAATTCGGCACGCTTAGATTCAAACAAATGTGCATGCATTGGGCCTACTCCAGGGTAATCCAAGCCAGCAGAGATAGAATAAGGCTCTGTAATTTGCCCATCTTGGGTTTGCATTAATAGGGTTTTACTTCCGTGAATAATGCCCTCTTTTCCCAATGCAGAGGTAGCAGCACTTTCTCCGGTGTGAATTCCTTTACCTGCGGCTTCTACCGCAATAATATTGACTTCAGGAGTGTCTAAAAAATGGTAATAAGCTCCTGCAGCATTACTTCCTCCACCCACACAGGCCACTACATGGTCTGGATTTTCTCTTCCTTCTTTTTCCAATAACTGGCTTTTGATCTCTTTAGAAATCACCGATTGGAAACGAGCAACCATATCTGGATAAGGGTGTGGCCCTACTACAGACCCAATAATATAATGGGTGTTCACTGGATTGTTTATCCAATCTCTTATGGCCTCATTGGTTGCGTCTTTAAGTGTTTTACTACCAGATTCAGCGGCCCGAACAGTGGCTCCTAGCATTTTCATTCTAGCGACGTTTGGTGCCTGTCTTTTAATGTCAACGGCGCCCATATACACCACACATTCCATGCCCATGAGCGCACAAACAGTAGCGGTGGCTACACCGTGTTGCCCAGCTCCGGTCTCTGCAATAATTCTTGTTTTCCCCAGTCTTTTAGCCATGAGGATTTGGCCAATGGTATTGTTTACCTTGTGCGCTCCTGTATGGCATAGATCTTCTCTTTTAAGATAGATCTTAGTGTTGTAAAGCGCTGAGAGTCTCTTGGCAAAATAGAGTGGGGTGGGTCTCCCCACATAATCCTTTAGAAGAGCGTCAAATTCCTTTTTGAAACTTTCAGAGCCCATAATGTCTAGATATTGGGTCCTGAGTTCTTCAGTATTGGGAAATAGCATTTCAGGAATATAGGCGCCTCCAAAGGAACCATAATATCCATTTTCATCTACGTGGTAAGTCTTTTTCATAGCGTTTTATTTTGTAGAGAATCTATTTTTTAAGGCGTTTATAAATAAGTTTAAATCCTGGGTATTTTTAGTATAGTCTTCTGTTTCAAAAGTACTATTTACATCTATAACAGCACACATTTTTGAGGCTTTGCTTTCTAAAAATTCAGCTAAATCAGTTGCTTGCGCTAAACCAATGCCACCACTCAAAAAGTATGGGGTATTGCTTGGATATGCGGCCAAGAGTTCCCAAGAAAAGGTATACCCATTGCCTCCGGGGAGTTTTCCTTTGGTGTCAAAAAGGAAAAAATCACAATAGGCCTCGTAAACAGACAAGACGGAAAAGTCAAATTCGTCTGCTACTGAAAAGGCTTTGATAAGCATTAGAGGGGTGTTGTTTGCCCCGGTCTGTTTTTTCCAAGCTTCAAGGACTGCTTTGCAATCTTCTGGGGTTTCACCTCCGTGCAATTGCATCCCTTGTAAATCATTTTCTTGGACAGTTTTCACAATGAAATCAGGGCTTGCCTTTACAAAAACGCCTATTTTCTGAATACTGGAGTCTATTTTTGGTATATCATTTTGAATATACCGCTTGGAGGGTTCCCAAAAAATGAAACCCATATAAGAAGGTTTTAATGCGGCCACGGCGCTAATATTTTCTGGTACCCTCATGCCACAAACTTTCAATGTAGGCGTCTCAAAGGGCGTATGTATATGATAACCTCCCATATTAGCTTTCTATGTCATTTATAAATGCAAGGGCTGCAGCTCCAGGATCATTTGTCTTCATAAAGTTTTCACCAACAAGAAAGCCGCTATACCCATAGGTTTTTAAGTCTTTAATGGCAGAGACATGGCTAATGCCACTTTCAGAAATCTTTACAAAATCTGAGGGGATAGCGCTAGAGAGTGTTCTTGAGGTGTCTAAACTTACTTCAAAGGTCTTTAGGTTTCTGTTATTCACCCCAATGAGGTCTAAGGAGGGCATGATTGATTTTTCCAGTTCTTCTAAGTTGTGAACTTCTAAAAGCACTTCTAAACCCAGCGATTGTGCAAGGGTAGACAAGTCGTGAATGTCTGCTCTTGTGAGTACTGCTGCTATGAGTAAAATGGCATCGGCCCCATGGGCCTTAGCTTCTATAATTTGGTAGGAATCTACAATGAATTCTTTTCTCAAAAGAGGTGTTTCTACAGCAGCCCTGGCAAGCAAAAGATCTTCTAGCGCCCCTCCAAAGTAGGGGCCATCTGTAAGTACAGAAATACCACAAACCCCTGCCTTTTCATAGCCTTTCACTACATTGGGGACTTTGAGCGTATTATTAATGACCTCTTTAGAAGGAGAGCGCCTTTTGTGCTCTGCGATAATACCACTGTTGCTTTGTTTTATCTGGGCAGCCATGGAGTTTACAGGGCGCTCAAACAAGGGATGCTGTTCTAGGTATTTGGAGGGAACAAGGCCTTTTTTGAGGGCTACTTCTATCTTTTTGTCGGCTATTATTTTGTCTAGAATATTCATTTATAACGCTTGTAATTGCTGTAATTTTTTGAGTGCTGCACCAGATAATAGGGTCTCTTTGGCTTGTTCAAAAGCGGTTTGAATGCCGTTGTTTTGAACCGTATTAATGGCTAAGGCTGCATTGGCACAAACCACATTGTTTTGCGCCTCACTGCCTTTTCCGCTGAGAATATCTACAAAAATGGCTGCGGCAGAAGCCACCGATTCCCCTCCGGCAATGTCTTTAGCCTCTAAGGTGTTTACATTAAAATGTGCAGGGTTTAAAATCCTTTCATTTTCTCTGGTAATGACTTTTGTTGACCCTGTAAGAGACACTTCATCGTAGCCATCTAGGGCATGTACAATACTGTATTGCTTGTTTGTTTTTTGGTACAGGTATCCGTAAATCCTAGCCAGTTCTAAATTAAATACCCCCACCATCTGATGGGTAGGAAAAGCAGGATTTACCATGGGACCTAACATATTAAAGAATGTTTTAACCCCTAAGGCTTTTCTAATGGGCGCTACCTGCTTCATAGCCGGGTGGAACAATGGGGCGTGTAGCACACAGATCCCTACTTGGTCCAGGGCTTTTTCTAAATAATCTTTGTCATTGGTGAATTTAATACCCAATGCTTCCATCACATTACTGCTCCCACAAGAAGAAGATACGCCGTAATTCCCGTGTTTGGTCACTTTAATACCACTGGCAGCCGTCACAAAAGAGGCTAGGGTAGAGATATTAAACGTATCTTTTCCGTCTCCTCCAGTCCCACATAAATCTATAGGCTCATAAGCGGAAAGATCTACTGCCAGACACAATTCTAAAAGTGCGTCTCTAAACCCCTCTAATTCCTCTAGTTGAATACTACGCATCATATACACGGTGAGAAAAGAGGCAATTTCAGATTCGTTGTAGGCTTTGTTGGCAATCCCTACGAGTATGTCTTTAGATTCTTGTCTGCTCAGTACTTCGTGCTGGATGAGTCGGTTCAGTATTTCTTTCATGTTCTATTTTTTAGTAGCTTTTAGTTGGAATAGGGACTAGTACATTTTTTCTTCTGGCTTAAATTCCCAGGAGACTCCCAGCCAGTTGGCCAGCATTTTCTTTCCACTTGGGGTTAGAATGGATTCTGGGTGAAACTGTACGGCATGTACTGGGTAGTCTTTGTGTTCAATGGCCATGATTTGTCCCTTATGGTCCCTGGCGGTCACTTTCAAAGATTCTGGTAGATCTTCAGAGACTACCCAAGAATGGTATCTCCCAACCACCACCTCAGTAGGTAAGTCCTTAAACAATGTTGCTTGGGGATCTATAATTTTAATGGGTGTAGCGATTCCATGGTATACCTCGCTTAAATTTTCTAAGCGCCCCCCAAATACTTCTGCAATGGCTTGTTGTCCCAGGCATACCCCCAGTATTTTTTTAGTTGCAGCGTAGGTGGCTATAATTTCTTTGAGTAGTCCTGCCTCGTCTGGAATACCAGGTCCAGGGGACAATACAATATGAGAAAAAGCAGCCACTTCTTCTATGCTTAATTTATCGTTTCTACGAACCGTTACCTGAGCGCCTAATTCCTCTAGGTAATGCACTAGGTTGTAAGTAAATGAGTCGTAGTTGTCTATGAGTAATATCTGTGTCATGCTTTCTTTTATAGGGTCTATACCCAATACCTTTTTTTATTGAATGTCTTCTGCTAAGGACAATGCTTTGGTGAGTGCCCCTAACTTATTATAGGTTTCTTGCAATTCAGAAGCTGCATCTGAAGCAGCAACAATTCCTGCGCCCGCTTGGTATTGCAATTGATGGTTTTTGCTTAAAAAGGTTCTGATCATGATGGCGTGGTTAAAGTTGCCTTCAAAATCCATAAAGCCAATGGCGCCTCCGTAGTATCCCCTTGGGGTAGGTTCGTATTTTTCAATAAGCTCCATGGCTTTGTGCTTGGGTGCTCCGCTGAGGGTCCCAGCAGGAAATGTGTCTGCCACTATATTCATAGTAGGTGTGTCTGCTTTTTTTATACCGGTGACTTTAGACACCAAGTGAATGACATGAGAAAAAAACTGTACCTCTCGATAGTTTTCTACCCTGACCATTTTACCATGCCTGCTGAGGTCGTTTCTCGCTAGGTCTACCAGCATGACATGCTCTGCATTTTCTTTGTGGTCTTCTGTGAGTTCCTTGGCGAGTAGGGCGTCTTTTTCATCGTTTCCGGTTCTTTTAAAGGTGCCTGCAATGGGATGAATTTCTGCTTTCTGATCTTTGACCACTAGCTGAGCCTCTGGAGAACTCCCAAAAATCTTGAAATCCCCATAATCAAAGTAAAATAGGTAAGGAGAGGGATTTACGGCTCTTAGCGCTCGGTACACATTAAACTCATCTCCACTAAATTTTTGGGTAAATCTTCTGGAGAGTACTAACTGGAAAACGTCTCCTCTTTGGCAATGTTTTTTAGCTGTTTCTACCAGTGCTTTATAATCTTCGTCCTCAATATTAATAGTTGGTTCGCCTTCGGTTTTAAAAGGGTAGGTGGCAAAGTTTTTAACGGCAATTAATTGTTCTATGGTCGCCACATTACTAGGCTGGTCATAGCAATGTGCAAAAATATAGGCCTCATTATTAAAATGGTTAATAGCAATGACGTTTTGGTACACCGCATAATACAGTTCAGGAAGGTCTTGTCCCCCTTCTTTTTTTGCGATTTGAATGTCTTCATAGTACTGCACGGCGTCATAGGTCATAAAACCAAAGAGTCCTTGTGTAATGAACTTGAAATCTTGTTTTTCACTAGTGAACTCCTGTGAAAAAGCCGTGAGCGTAGCAGGGATATCTGTTTCTGATGTAATAGACGTTATTTGCGTACTGCCATCTGGATATGCTTTTGTAATCTGACGGTCTTTTACCTCAATGTGTGCAATGGGGTTAAAACAGATATAAGAAAAACTATTATCGTTGGCGTGGTAATCACTACTTTCCAATAAAATACTGGCCGGGTAGCGGTCTCTTATTTTTAAATAGACGCTCACAGGTGTAATGGTGTCTGCAAGAATTTTTTTGTAATGGGTTTTTAAAGCGTAACTCATAATGTGGTTCTTTCGGTCTTTCCTATGGGTGTTTCAAAAATAATAGTGATTCAAGTGATGTTGAAAATAAAAAGGCTTGTCTGTGAAGACAAGCCTTTAAAATATATCAAAGTAATGCTTAGCTCACAGCGTTCGTTGTAAGTTGTTCCACCACCAATTGTTTGTATTGTTTTGAATCATGTACCAAATATAGTAAACCTGACAGAATATAAAAGCTTTGCGCAAAAAAAATCACAAAGCCCTTGAAGGCTTTGTGATTTTAAACAATTTCATAGCGTGATTTGTTTTAATTCTAAAAGGATGCTTAGAATTGTAGGTCTACCACCAAGTCAAATTCATCATAGATGGTTTTGTCTCCTAAGTTGTCAAAAAAGGAACCAGATCCGTAACGAACGTCAAACTCAGAGCGGTCTACTTTTAGACTCGCTGTTGCTTTACTGCCATATACGGAGATAGTGAAGTTTACTTCTTTGGTAATATTTTTGATCGTAAGATTAGCAGTGGCATCGTACGCATTCTTACCGGAAGCTTTTACAGACGTAATTTCTAAAGAAGCTGTTTTGTGAGTGGCAGTACCAAAGAAATCATCAGAGTGTAAATGACCGTCTAATTTTTGCTTGTATTCTCCTTCTAAGTCAGTAGTATTAATGGTAGTCATGTCTACCACAAAGGCACCGCCTGTTAAAGTAGTTCCATTAAAATCTAAGTTCCCAGAAGCCAAATTAATAGTACCTTCATGAGATCCAGTAACTTTGTAGGCCTTCCAAGTAATCATACTCGATTCAGTGTCAATCACTTTCTTTTCAACAGCTGTTGTTGTTTTCTCAGTAGTTTTTTCTGTAGTGTTTAAGGGAGTTGCGATTGCAATAGAAGTGGCAACTAATACTGCGCTAAGGGTCATAAATAATTTTTTCATAGTGTTTAAATTGTTAGGGATTAATAATTATAGTTTATGTAGTAAATCGTTGAGTTGTGTGAGTTCATTTTCTGTAAACCCTTCTAAAAGTTTATGTTCTGTTTGTGTCATTACAGCGTCCATTTCATGGAGGGCTTTAAGTCCTATTTCAGTGATAAAAATCTCTACTTTTCTTCTGTTTTTTTCGCAAATTTGGCGGGCCACAAAATCTTTTATAATCAGTTTGTCTACCAATCTAGTAGTATTACTCATCTTGGTAACCATCCTTTCATTAATGGTATTCAGGTTAGCAGGCACCCCTTTTTGACCTCTAAGAATTCTCAGAACATTAAATTGCTGCAGTGAAATGTCAAAAGGTTTTAAGGCACTGTGAATGGTTTCATTGATTTTAGTTTGAACCAAGGACAGGTGAATAATCGTTTTACTCCTAATTGGAATAGATTTGTCTGTTTTGATTTTCGCTTCTACATTCATGTATTAACAATTATTGTATATACAAATGTATAAATATTTTTGAATGTCACCTCATTTTTTTGATTATTTTTATTGTCAGCCTAATTATTTTTCCACTTCACAATTGAAATAGTTTTTTCTCCCAACTCAAACACTTATTTTTGAGGGAATAAATAATTTAATCATGGCAGATTTATCACAAGAGGCATGGGCTTCACAATTGGCAGAAGACCCTAAGAGTGCAATATTAGATGTAAGAACAGCAGATGAGGTATCTGAAGGAATTATTCCTGGCGCCATTCATTTGGACATTTTTCTGGGACAAGGTTTCTTGGATGGTTTAGAAGCATTAGACAAGTCTAAAAATTACTATGTCTATTGCAGGTCTGGGAACAGAAGCGGACAAGCCTGTGCGATTATGCAGAGTGTTGGCTTTGAAACAGCCCATAACTTAGTAGGTGGTTTTATGGAGTGGACCGGAGACACCGATGTTTTATAAACTGCTATATTTTTTTCAAAGACACGGATTTACAGTCTGTGAGCGTATTGCAGAACGCATTGGTATTCGGGCCAGGGTGGTAAGGACTTCATTTATTTATCTAACCTTTGTCACTTTAGGTTTTGGCTTCGCACTCTACCTGTTTTTTGCTTTTTGGATCCGCATTAAAGATTTGCTTTTTGCCAAAAGGAATTCTGTATTTGATTTATAGTTTTTTGCATGTTAAAGTTATTCCGATCAAAAATATACATAGCCTTATCGTTAGTACTTTTAGTAAGTACGATAGGGGTGCTAGGCTTTAGAATGCTCTCAGACTATTCTTGGATAGACGCGGTATACATGACCGTAATAACTATGACCACAGTTGGTTTTTCTGAAGTGAGTCCTCTGGACGATGCCGCTAAGATTTTCACTATTTTTTTAATTATCTCGAGCGTTTTTATTTTTGCCTTTGCATTATCTGTGGTCACGGAGTATATATTAGGTAGGAATTCATTAGAAATTTTAAAGAAAAAAAAGGTTAAAAATAAATTACGAAGTATGAATAAGCATGTGATCATTTGTGGTTATGGAAGAAATGGCGCTCAAGCAGTGGCCAGGCTAAAAGCCTACAACAAACCTTTTGTGGTCATTGAGAATGATCCTGAGGTGATCGAAAAATATGAAGATGAAGTGCTTTTTATCAAGGGAGACGCCAACGAAGATGAGGTATTGGAGGCTGCAGGAATTCACAAGGCGCAATACCTTATATGTACACTTCCAAGTGATGCTGCTAATTTATTCGTGGTGTTGTCTGCAAGACAGCTTAACACAAACTTATTTATTATTTCCAGGGCCTCTGAGATTGGATCAGAGAAGAAATTGTCTCTGGCGGGTGCCAATAAAGTGATTATGCCAGACAGAATAGGAGGGGACCATATGGCGTCTTTAGTAGTTATTCCTGATCTAATCACCTTTATGGATAAGCTTTCTACAGATGGAAAAAAGAATACCAACTTAGAAGAGATTGCCATTGAACGTTTTGCTGGTTCTAGCGCATTAAATTCATTGAGGGATCTCGATTTAAGAAAAAGGACTGGATGTACCATAATTGGGTATATTACTCCAGAGGGTAACTATATTATTAATCCAGATGCAGATTTGGTGCTTTCTCCACAGGGAAAACTTATTGTACTGGGTAGGCCAGAGCAAATTGAGCAATTAAATAAAATGTGCGCCCAGTAGTTGCTTTCCTACTCCTTTATTTGATTAGGCCATTTTTTTTTATGATATTGCTACTCTTAACATTAAATTAAACAAACCACTCCTAAATTATGAAGACTAAATTGACTTTTTTGGCAAGCTTTTTATTTCCTTTTGTTGCCCTAGCGCAAGAAAAAGGTTTAGATGAAAAAGTGAACGACGCTTTTATGCCATTTGCTAGTTGGTGGGAGGGCTTTGTCCTTACTTCTATCCCCATAGGGGAGTATAATATTCCTATCGTTTTAATACTGTTGATTTGTGGTGCTACTTTTTTCACCATTTATTTTAAATTTCCAAGTATAAGTCAGTTTCCATTGGCGATTAATACGGTCAGGGGTAAATACGACGAATTAGACCATCACGGTGTAGAGCAAACAGACTTAAATGTGGCAGACGGAGATTTGCCAGGAACCATCAAAGATGAAAGTCAAGAAGGAGAAGTGAGTCATTTCCAGGCCCTTGCAACAGCGGTTTCAGGAACAGTAGGATTGGGTAATATTGCAGGTGTGGCTGTAGCCATTGCACTTGGAGGACCAGGGGCAACTTTTTGGATGATTGTGTGTGGGCTTATTGGAATGTCAACAAAATTTGTAGAATGTACTTTAGGGGTAAAATACAGAGATGTAGATGAAAATGGTACCGTTTATGGTGGACCAATGTATTACCTCTCAAGAGGCCTAGATCAAATGGGTTTTAAGGTGCTTGGAAAAATTTTGGGGGTAGTATTTGCTATTCTTTGCGTGGGTGCTTCATTTGGTGGTGGTAATGCATTTCAGTCTAATCAGGCGGCGGTTCAATTGACTACTATGTTTGACCTTCAAGGAGGAGCCACTGGGGTAATTATAGGTATTGTTTTGGCTATTTTAGTGGGTATAGTGATTATTGGAGGGATTAAAAAAATCGCCAGTGTCACCGAAAAAATTGTACCATTTATGGCAGGGACATATGTCTTAGCCTCTTTGGTGATTATCTTTTCTAACATTCAATATGTTGGTGCTGCTTTTACCATGATATTTGAAGGTGCTTTTACTCCTGCAGCTGGAATAGGTGGAGTGGTTGGTGTTATTATTGTTGGATTCCAACGCGCTGCTTTTTCTAATGAAGCTGGAGCAGGATCTGCAGCCATTGCGCACTCTGCTGTTAAAACAAAGTATCCCGCTAGTGAAGGGGTTGTAGCTTTGCTTGAGCCTTTCATTGATACGGTTGTAATTTGTACCATGACTGCTTTGGTGATTATTTTCTTTAACATGGACACCGGGGCATTTGAATATGGAAATGCTGTTGGAAGTACGGTCTTGTTAAATGAGTCTGGGACTTATGTAGGTGGAGTAGATCTTACCTCTATGGCCTATGATTCAGTGATTCCTGGTTTTAGATATGTGTTGACTGTGGCGATTATTCTCTTTGCTTTCTCAACCATGATTTCTTGGTCTTATTATGGACTTCAGTCATGGAAGTATTTATTTGGAAGAGGAAAAACAGCAGATACGGTGTACAAAATACTTTTCTTACTGTTTGTAGTGGTAGGTGCCGCTGCAACATTAGACGCTGTAATTAAGTTTTCAGACGCTATGATTCTTGCCTTAGTATTTCCAAATATGATTGGCTTACTGTTTCTTTTTCCAAAAGTGAAAAAGGAATTAAAGAAGTATATGACCGATATAAAAACAAGCAAGCAGGCTGCGTAAACCATCCTGTTATAGGTTTTTATGTGTAAATTAAAAACCTATGAAAAATAATAAAACCCTTTTCGTTTCTTATCAATATAAACGAAAAGGGTTTTTCTATTTTTTGTGTGTCACTTTTCTACTTCATCTGGCTTATTATGGCTACGACACATACCTTAGTACAAGCGCAGTGATGATGATTGAAAACCTTCCCGAGGAATTTATCACAATAAATAAGACCATTGAGTCCGAAGTTTCTCCAAGGGCTCTAAAACAACCCAAACAACTTTCTAAGGTTTTAACTTCTAAAGCGATAAAGACAGTTTTAGATGTCAATCATGCCAATGCCTCAGATTTTCAAAGGGTTTACGGAATAGGCCCAGTGTATTCTGAGCGAATTGTAAAGTTTAGAAATTCCCTTGGCGCTTTTGTTCATATGGATCAACTGTATCAAGTGTATGGATTAGATTCCGTGGTTGTAAAAGCAATTAAGGCGTCATTTTCTGTACAAGATACACCAGTAACACATAAAATTTCAGTCAATAGCGCTTCTGAATATGAGCTACAAAGACTGCCTTTTTTTACTAAAGAATTGGCTGGAAAAATTGTCAGAGAAAGAGCTAGAAATGGTTTGTTTAATGATTTTCATGAAATATCAAACATATTAAGTCTTCCAGAAGACAAAATTGAGATAATTAAATTATATTTGATCCTCTAAACAAATGCTATGATTACAGAAATACAACACACCATGGATTTTGATTATTCTGAAACCCAGCAGATGGTTGCGGCAGCTGCAAAAGCCTTTGCACAGCAGCATATTGCCCCACATGTGAGGGATTGGGATGAGCATCAGAACTTTCCTGTTGCTGTATTGAAGGAGGCTGGAGCTTTGGGCTTTATGGGTATATTAGTGCCTGAGTCTTTAGGTGGATCTGGTCTAGGGTACCACGAATATATTGCTATTATTGAAGAAATTTCTATAGTAGATCCATCTATTGGCCTTTCAATAGCGGCGCATAATTCACTCTGTACCAACCATATTTTAAGTTTTGGAAACGAAGCCCAAAAGGAAAAATGGATTCCAAAATTAGCCACTGGAGAATGGATTGGTGCTTGGGGCCTTACCGAACACAATACGGGTTCAGATGCAGGAGGGATGAATACTACTGCGGTTAAAAAAGGAGATCAATGGGTGTTAAACGGATCTAAGAATTTCATTACCCATGGAAAAAGCGGAGACATTGCTGTTGTCATAGCTCGAACAGGGGAGAAGGGAGATAGTCATGGCATGACTGCTTTTGTGATTGAAAAAGGGACTCCTGGTTTTAGCAGTGGAAAAAAAGAAGACAAATTGGGCATGCGTGCTAGTGAGACCGCAGAACTTATTTTTGACAATTGTGTGTTAGAGGCATCGGCCGTATTAGGCCAAGTAGGAGATGGCTTTATTCAATCGATGAAAATATTAGACGGGGGTAGAATTTCTATTGGAGCGCTATCTTTGGGTATTGCGAAAGGAGCCTATCAGGCGGCCTTACAATATTCCAAGGAGCGTCATCAGTTTGGAAAACCGATAAGTGCTTTTCAAGGGATCTCTTTTAAATTGGCAGATATGGCCACGGAGATTGAAGCATCTGAATTGCTCCTTCACAAGGCTGCTTTTCTGAAAAATCAGGGCAGACCTATGACTAAGTTAAGTGCTATGTCTAAAATGTATTCCTCCGAGGTTTGTGTGAAAGTAGCCAATGAGGCTGTTCAAATATTTGGCGGTTATGGTTACACTAAAGATTATCCTGTAGAGAAGTTTTACAGAGATGCCAAGCTTTGTACTATTGGAGAGGGAACTACCGAAATACAGAAATTGGTGATTGCCAGAAATATTTTAAAATAAAACTTGCGGGCCATTTAAATAGCACTATATTTGCACTCGTAAAATCATAAAGAAAGGAGGTTGTAGCCCATGTTAATTATACCAATAAAAGAAGGAGAAAACATCGATAGAGCGCTAAAGCGTTTTAAGAGAAAATTTGACAGAACAGGAACAATGCGTCAATTGAGATCGCGTCAGCAGTTCAATAAACCCTCTGTAGTTAAGAGAGCGCAGATTCAAAAAGCTGCTTACATTCAAGGTCTTAGAGATCAAGAAGAGCAATAGTAGCTTTTGTTTTAAATATATTAAAGCCCCGTTTTAACGGGGCTTTTTTTTTGGTTTTAATTAACGCTTTTTAACCGCTGTTTTTATAATTTTAAGGATGCCTATAGCTGCTTTTGTAAATTACCTGCGTCTAGAAAAGAACTATGCCCTTAATACGATTAAGGCTTATGAACGAGATGTACAATCTTTTGAGATTTTCTGTACCACTACTTATGGGGCTATAGCACTTAGCGAGGTGTCTTATTCGCTTATTAGATCTTGGATTGTCTCTTTGGTAGACCAGAATAAGTCTAATATAACGATTAACAGAAAAATTGCTTCCCTAAATGCGTATTATAATTTTGCTTTAAAATCGGGTCAAATAGTGCAAAACCCGTTATTGGGGCATAAATCCCTTAAGGTGCAGCGTAAAATTGCCCTGCCTTTCTCTGAGAAAGAGATGGAAGAGTTGTTCTCTAAAATACCTTTTCCTGATAACTTTGAGGGAATAAGAGACCGACTCATTATAGAGCTTCTTTATGTTACTGGGATGAGAAGGGCAGAGCTCATAGGGCTTCAGGTTTTTCAGCTAGATGTAGAAGCAGCGCAAATTAAGGTACTCGGAAAAAGGAATAAAGAGCGGGTGATTCCTTTGGTCCCGTCCCTAATCCCTTTAATTAAGTCTTATTTGCACCAAAGAAATGCGCTTCCAATACAGATAGATGAGGGACATTTTTTTCTACTTCCCTCTGGTAAAAAACTCTATGAAACGCTTGTTTATAGGGTTATAAATCACTATTTTGGATTAGTGTCTACTAAAGTAAAAAAGAGTCCTCATATGCTGAGGCATACTTTCGCGACCCACCTCCTGAATAGGGGGGCAGATATGCAATCTGTGAGAGATTTATTGGGACATGCGAGTTTAGCTTCTACGCAGGTGTATACGCACAATAATATGGCAGCACTAAAAAAAGCTTATGGGAATTCCCATCCGAGAAATAAGCCTAAAGTTTAATTTAATTTTTTATCTATGAAAATCAACACGCAAACCGTCAATTTTAATGCAGATGCTACTTTAATAGATTTCTTAGACAATCGAGTTCAGAAGTTGGACATGTTTTTCGATCATATCATTGACGTAGATATCTTTTTAAAAGTGGAAAATACCAGTGAAAAAGAAAATAAAATAGCAGAATTTAAGGTGCATGTTCCAAAGGATTCTATTGTGGTTAAAAAGCAATGCAAGAGCTTTGAAGAGGCTATAGATACTGCATGTGAGGCAGTTGAGCGTGGATTGGTAAAATGGAAAGAAAAGCGTAAGTCTTAAGCATGAAAAAAAAAATATTTTTTTTTGAAAAAAATGTTTTGAAAAGAGAAATATTTATCTACATTTGCAGTCCGTTTGAAAAAGCGGACTTTTTATTGATTTAAAAAGGCATAAAAGCCGATGTAGCTCAGCTGGCTAGAGCAGCTGATTTGTAATCAGCAGGTCGTGGG
>JAQWTF010000052.1:0-17099 GCA_029242825.1 Flavobacteriaceae bacterium
ACTGACCAGTTTCTGGGGAGGCAATGAATATCTGAATTTTGATACCAAGGACATGAGGGCTGCCACTGCAGCTATTCAAGAGGTTCATTTAGAAGACATATACGAGCACTACCTATACCCAAACACCCCAAGAAACAACAAGCCTTACACCTATTTCCCAGATATCAATGGAGATTTCATACCCAGAACACTTCAAGGCGCACTGCCAGAGAGAGAAGGAGATTACACTTGGGTGCATTTTAGCCTAAAACCAAGTGGTATTGGCAATACGGACACCTATATATACGTACTCGGAAAATTCAACAACTACACCCCTAGCCCAGAATACCTTATGACTTACAATGCTACACAGAATGTGTACCAGGCACGTATTTTGTTTAAACAAGGTTTTTACAACTACAGCTATGCACTCTCTTCTGCACCCTTTGAAATTAACAGCTATGAAAAAGAAAAAAAAGCAGGACACACCTTAGATCATTACAGCATAGACGGAAATTTTCATTTCACTGGAAACCAATACCAGATACTGGTATATTTTAAAGGATTCAGAGACCAACACCAGCGTTTGGTTGGAATAGGGAGCAGCAATTCAAGTACTATAAAAGACCAGTAAGGAAGGGGCTTTTACAGGCACTTTATTATTTGTACTTTTGTAAGTAAATAAATTAAAAGATAAAATTACCACTATGGGAAAAGGCTTTTTTCAAGTACCAGTTGCCTACAATGAACCAATTAAATCATACGCTCCTGGCAGTCCAGAACGCGAAGCAGTTCTAGCACAATACAAATCATATTACAACGGTACCGTAGATGTTCCTATGTACATTAACGGTAAAGATGTTTCTACCGGAAATACCAGAAACATGACGCCGCCTCACGACCACAAACACATAGTAGGTCAGTACCATGTGGGAACACAAAAACATGTGCAAGAAGCCATAGATACTGCGCTTGAAGCGAGAACTAAGTGGGCTGCTATGCCATGGGAACAAAGAGCTGCTATTTTTTTAAAAGCTGCTGAGTTAATCGCTGGTCCTTACAGGGCTAAAATTAACGCTGCCACCATGATGGCACAATCAAAAACCATTCACCAAGCAGAAATAGATGCTGCTTGTGAGTTTATAGACTTCTTGAGATTCAATGTATCTTATATGCAAGAGATCTTTGAGCAGCAACCAGAATCTGCAGAAGGTATTTGGAACCGTGTGGAATATAGACCACTTGAAGGCTTTGTGTACGCCATTACACCTTTTAATTTTACTGCCATTGCCGGGAACCTTCCTGCAAGTGCTGCCATGATGGGGAATGTAGTGGTATGGAAACCCTCAGACAGCCAGATATTCTCTGCCAAAGTAATCATGGATGTGTTTGCGGAAGCAGGACTTCCTGCAGGAGTGATTAATGTAGTTTTTGGAGACCCAGTAATGGTGTCTAACACCGTATTGGCAAGTCCAGACTTTTCTGGCTTACACTTCACCGGATCTACTACTGTTTTCAAAGCACTCTGGAAGCAAATAGGAAACCAAATAGACACTTATAAAACCTACCCAAGAATCGTGGGAGAAACTGGAGGAAAAGACTTTATTGTTGCTCACGCCTCAGCCAACCCTCAGCAAGTAGCTACCGCTATGGTCAGAGGCGCTTTTGAATTTCAGGGACAAAAATGTAGTGCCGCCTCTAGAACCTATCTACCAAAGTCTATTGCCCAAGAGGTCTTAGACCTAGTGAAAAAAGATGTAGCCAGCATGAAAACACCAGGTTCTCCAGAAGACATGAGTAACTTTGTTACAGCGGTTATTCACGAAGGATCTTTTGACAAATTAGCGGCTTATATTGATCAGGCCAAGGTTGACGCCGACGCACAAGTGATCATTGGAGGAGACTACGACAAATCCAAAGGATACTTTATCTCCCCCACCGTGATACTGACCACCAACCCTCATTATAAAACTATGGAAACAGAGCTTTTTGGGCCTGTTCTTACGGTATATGTTTATGAAGACGCGGCTTGGGAAGACACTTTAAAATTAGTAGATGCAACCTCTGAGTACGCACTTACAGGTGCAGTTATTTCTAGAGATCGCTACGCCATTACTCAGGCTACAGAGGCCTTACAAAATTGCGCCGGTAACTTTTACATCAATGACAAGCCCACTGGAGCCGTGGTAGGCCAACAACCTTTTGGCGGTGCAAGAGCTTCCGGAACCAATGACAAAGCAGGTTCTGCTCAGAACTTATTGCGTTGGGTATCTCCGAGACTGATCAAAGAGACTTTTGTAACACCCGTAGATTACAGATATCCGTTTTTAGGAGAATCTTAGTGGTAAAATACTATTAAAAAAAAGGCCTCCCGATGGGAGGCCTTTTTTTTAATTGGCTTTTTTTAGAATAAACCCGAAGAAAGGTAGCGGTCTCCGCGATCACAAATAATCACGACTACTACGCCTTCTTCTAACTCGTTACAGATTTTTAAGGCGGCACTTACAGCGCCTCCTGAACTCATACCAGCAAACACGCCTTCTTTTTGAGCCAACAGCTTAGTGTGCCTCTCTGCCTCTTGCTGGTTTACTTCAACAATACGGTCTACTTTGGACGGGTTAAAAATTTTGGGGAGGTATTCTTCTGGCCATTTTCGAATACCAGGAATTCGAGTACCCTCTTCAGGTTGAACACCCACAATTTGAATACCACTATGTTGCTCTTTTAGATAGGTAGAAGTTCCCATGATAGTTCCTGTAGTGCCCATAGAAGACACAAAATGAGTCACTTTTCCCTGAGTGTCTCTCCATATCTCAGGACCCGTAGATTTATAATGGGCTTTCCAATTGTCCGGATTTGAAAATTGATTAAAAGAATAATATCCCTCGTGTAGGACTTTATTTTCTGCATAATCCCTAGCCCCCTCTATGCCTATAGCTTCTGGTGTAAGTGTAACCTTAGCCCCATAAGCTCTCATGGTCTGAACCCTTTCAATAGTAGAATTTTCCGGCATGACCAGTTCAATGTTTAATCCGTAAACCGACGCTATCATAGCCAGTGCAATTCCAGTATTACCACTAGTAGCCTCAATGAGCGGGGTTTCCTCATTAATTTCCCCACGCTCCAAGGCATTGGAAATCATATTAAGGGCAGCCCTGTCTTTTACACTACCTCCAGGATTCTGACCTTCTAATTTAAAAAGGAGTTGTACCCCTGGATTGGTATTTAACACAGAAGACAATACTAAAGGGGTATTACCTACAAGGGATTGAAGCTTATGTGGCATTGTTTTTTATTTTTATTTCTGGAGTGTGAAATACAGATGAATTTTCAGGAATGGAAGTCGTAATCCATGTATTCCCACCAATAATAGACTGGGCGCCAATAACTGTCTTACCGCCCAATATAGTAGCGTTGGCGTAGATAGTGACCTGATCCTCTATAGTCGGATGTCGCTTTATTTTAGCCATCTCTTTCTTTACAGACAACGCCCCTAAAGTCACCCCCTGGTATATTTTAACCTTATTTTTAATCACAGCGGTTTCTCCAATAACAATACCTGTTCCATGATCAATACAAAAGGAATCACCAATACTTGCGCCTGGATGAATGTCTATGCCTGTTTTACTATGCACATATTCTGTCATGAGTCTAGGTACCAATGGAAAATTAAATTTATGCAAAGCATGTGCCAATCTATAGATCGCTACTGCATAAAATCCTGGATAAGACAAATAAACTTCTTCAAGGGTCCTTGAAGCAGGATCACCTGCAAGAATTGCCTCAGCATCTTTGTGAAGTTTTTCTAAAATAAATGGTAAGTCTGACAGATACGCCTCACAAATACTTTGGCAGTTGGCTTCAGGCTTCCAACAAGCCAATGCGACCATCTCCTCAAAGTGGTCGTGTATGGTTTTTATGCCTTCTAAAGCATCTGTTTGAATATCAAACAACACTTTAAATAAAAGGTCTGTAAAATCTTCTGCTACTTCCTTTAGCTTTAAAGGTAAAGGGATTTCTTTCTTGTAGGCGTTTATAGCATCTGCCAATACTTTCTGATTTATCATGACTTAACCTTTGAATTTTTGGGGCAGGTACACCAATTTTTTGGTCTCAAAAAAGTCCTCTTTATAATAATCCATTAAAGAATATATCTGAACGGTTCTATAGTCTTGCAACTCTTCAGAGAGATCTCCTCCTTTCAAGTACAACACCCCATTTTTAATAGGATGCTCAGAAACTTTCTTAATGCGGCCCTTAATCCACCGCATAAAAGTGGGCATGGCAGCTACCGCCCTACTCACCACAAAATCGTATTGTTGCTTGTCTTCCTCTACCCGTTGGTGTTTGGCAATGACATTTTCTAAGCCTAAACCAGCTACTACCTCTTCTACTACTTTAATTTTTTTTCCAATAGCGTCCACTAAGGTGAAGTGGGTTTCAGGAAATAAAATAGCCAGGGGTATGCCTGGGAATCCACCTCCGGTGCCTACATCTAGAATGTGGGCGCCTGGATTAAATGAAATAAATTTTGCAATAGCTAAAGAATGTAGCACATGCCTCAGATAAAGCTCTTCAATATCTTTTCTGGAGACTACGTTAATTTTTAGGTTCCAATCCTGATACAAGGCTTCTAGTGCTATGAATTGATCCTGTTGCTGTTGGGTTAGATTTGGAAAATAATCAAAAATTAATTGAGCCGTCATGGGGTATATTTTATGCAAAAAAACAACATTTTTTTATGATTTAAAGCAAAAGCTTCCAATCGCTTTAGTGTATATTTACCACTTAATATTTTTTTATGAAAAAGCCCCAAGTAAAATTCTCCAGAAAAGATCCGGGACAGTTCTTTAAAACACTGAACCAAAGAGTTAATAGTTACTTTAAAGAAAACAATTTACAAAAAACAGGAAATTGGGCATTGCATCTTAAGACACTTGTCATGTTTACCATTTTCCTAGCGCCTTACTTTTTAATCCTCACGCTTAACCTACCAAACTGGGCTAACTTTCTGTTGACCATAGTGATGGGTGTTGGTATGGCTGGTGTAGGGATGAATGTCATGCATGACGGAAATCACGGCGCCTACTCCAATAAAAAATGGGTCAATAAACTCATGGGGAGCAGCATTTACATTCTCGCTGGAAATGTGTACAATTGGCAGGTACAACACAATGTACTACACCACACTTACACCAACATTCCAGAACATGACGAAGATTTAGACGCGGGAAGAATTCTTCGTTTTTCAAAACATGCAGATTGGAAAAAGTACCATAAATTTCAACATTTATACTCCGTATTATTATACGGATTATTGACTTTTAACTGGGCCATTACTACGGACTTCCAACAAATGTACCGGTACACCAAAAGAAAACTCTCTTACGGCAAGTTCCCTAACCCAGTGATTAACTGGACCAAATTATTGGTTACCAAAATCATGTATATCGCCATTTGGATTGCCATCCCAATAATTTTTACAGAAATTGCTTGGTATAAAGTGCTTTTGGGATTTTTTGTGATGCATTATGTGGCTGGATTAATACTGAGTATCGTATTTCAATTGGCTCATATCATTGACCATGCAGACACCCCTATTCCAAACGAACAAGGAGATATGAAAAATACCTGGGCCATTCATCAATTGTTTACTACGGTGAATTTTGGCACAAAGAATAGGATTATTAATTGGTTTACCGGTGGCTTAAACCATCAGGTTGAACATCATATTTTTCCAAATATTAGTCACGTACATTACACAAAAATTGCGAAAATTGTGAAAGAAACGGCTAAGGAGTTTGAATTGCCATATCACGAGTATAAAACCACCAGAAAAGCCATAATTTCGCATTTCAAACATTTAAAGACGCTAGGTCAAAAACCGAGTCTACAATATTAAACAACATGAGTACGAAACATTTATCTGACAGAATTAACGGAATGGCTACCTCTGCAACATTAGCAATGGCTGCCAAAGCAAGGGAATTAAAAACAGCTGGAAAAGACATTATTGGACTCAGCTTAGGAGAACCTGATTTTAACATCCCAGACTTTATCAAAGCTGCTGCCAAACAAGCCGTTGACGACAATTATTCTAGTTACTCACCAGTAGATGGGTACCAAGATTTAAAAGAAGCCATTGCAGAAAAATTCTTAAGAGACAACAAATTAAACTATTCACCCAATCAGATTGTAGTTTCTACAGGGGCCAAACAGTCCCTTGCAAACATTGCTATGGTCATGCTTAACCAAGGAGATGAAGTCATTTTACCTGCTCCTTACTGGGTGAGTTACAGCGATATTGTAAAACTAGCAGAGGGGGTTCCTGTTGAAGTTGCTACCAGTATAGACACTGACTTTAAAATGACTGCTGATCAGTTGGAACAAGCGATTACGCCAAAAACAAAAATGATTTGGTTTAGCTCCCCTTGTAACCCAAGTGGATCTGTGTATAGCCATGAGGAATTAACCGCATTGGCAGCAGTATTGGCTAAGCACCCCAATATATTTATCGTGTCCGATGAAATTTACGAACATATTAATTTTGTTGGAGGCCATGTGAGCATTGCTGGAATTTCAGGAATGTACGACAGAACCATCACCGTCAATGGGGTTTCAAAAGCATTTGCTATGACTGGGTGGCGTATTGGTTATATTGGTGCCCCTGAATGGATTGCCAAGGCTTGTACTAAATTTCAAGGACAGAATACTTCTGGTGCTAATGCCATTGCTCAAAGGGCTACCATAGCTGCACTTAAGGCTCCTGTAAGCAGTATTTCTCATATGATTGAAGCTTTCCATCAAAGAAGGGATTTAGTGCTTGAATTATTAGGAGAAATTCCAGGATTTAGACTCAATATACCTGAAGGCGCATTTTATGTATTTCCAGATGTAAGTGAGTTTTTTGGAAAAACAATCAAAGGAAAACAAATCAATAACGCCTCAGACTTCGCTATATTTCTATTAGAAGAGGCTTTGGTAGCTACCGTTACAGGAGAGGCATTTGGAAATCCAAACTGTATTAGAATATCCTATGCTGCCTCTGAAGAAGCACTTAGAGAAGCTATGGCAAGAATTAAAAAAGCAGTAAACGCTTAATTCCGTAAGCGACTTATAAACTAAAAGCGGGCTTCCTTTGGGAAGCCCGCTTTTAGTTTAAAATGATTTATTTCTACCAAACTTAAGTGAGAATAAACTTAAATCTTTCTCCAAAAATAAGGGGAAAACAAAATGAGGACCGTAAAGAGTTCTAGCCTACCTAAAATCATTAAAAACCCACACCACCATTTTCCTAAGGCAGGTAAGTCGTTAAAATTAGACAGTGGGTTTAAAGAACCTAGTCCAGGACCTACATTTCCTAATGAGGTAGCTGCACCACCTATGGCAGATTCAAAATCTAAGCCCATAAATGCCAATACAAGTGCACCTATGATAAATAACAGCATATAAAGCACAAAAAATCCAATAATATTATAAACAATACTCTCGGCAACTGTTTTGTTGTTATAGCGCACCGGAATAATTGCATTGCTGTGTAATGTTCGCTTGAACTCCAACAGGCCATTCTTGATAATCAATAGGTGGCGCATGACCTTAATTCCACCAGCAGTAGATCCTGCTGAACCACCCAAGAACATTAATCCAAAGAAGAATATGGTTAAAAATGGGGTCCAAGCTGTAAAATCTGCCGTTACAAATCCCGTGGTAGTCACTACAGCTAAAACTTGGAACAACGCATGTCTAAAAGCACTTTCTCCATAACCTAAAACCATGGGTAATGATTCTGAAACTTGTGGTTGCGCTTGAAAAAAGACCACCAAGGCTGCTATAATGCTAAAAGCTACTATAAAACCGGTATAAAACTTAAACTCCTCATCTCTAATAACCTTTTGAACTTTCCCCTTAAAAGCAAAATAGCTCAATACAAAATTAGAGCCCGCCAAAAACATAAATAAAATCACAATATACTGAATGAGCGGTTGGTCATTCCAAAAAGCCAAACTAGTATTTTTAGTAGAAAAACCTCCTGTAGACAAGGTGGCCATAGCATGATTCATTGCGTCAAAAAAGTCCATTCCCGCTAGTTTCAATAACAGCGTTTCTGCCACCGTATAACCAACATAAATAAGCCACAAGCGTTTAGCAGTATCTGTTATTCTCGGATGCAACTTATCTGCACTTGGACCTGGGGCTTCTGCTGCAAACAATTGCATACCCCCTATACCCAACAAAGGCAAAATTGCAATAGCCAAAACAATAATACCCATGCCTCCAATCCAATGGGTTAGACTTCTCCAAAATAAAATACCCTTGGGAAGGGATTCTATATCGTTTAAAACACTAGCACCAGTAGTGGTATAGCCAGAAATAGTTTCAAAAAAGGCATTAGTTACATCTGGAATAGACCCTGTAAACAAATAGGGCAATACCCCAGATGCAGACATGACCAACCATCCGAAAGTAACAATAATATAGCCCTCTTTAGGCTTTACTTCTTTTTTATGGTCTCTAGTAAAAAACATTGACGCAAGCCCTATTAGCATAGTGACAATTGCCGCCATAGTAATTTCTATAGTGACACCATCTTTATAAAGTCCACTCACCAAAGCTGCCACCAACATAAAAGCCCCATTGCAAAGCAACAGTAAACCCATTAGGTGCATGATAATCTTTCCGTTTAAGCGCATTTATAAAAACAGCTTTTCAATTTTGGGTATGGCGCTTGGCAAACAACAAACCACCACTCGGTCTCCCTCGGTGATTTTAAAGGCTCCTAATGCTATAACACCTTCGCCGTCTCTAATGACTCCACCAATAGTAGCCAACCTAGGAAAATCAATTTCTCGAATTAGTTTTCCACTTACTGCTGAATTAGGCTTTACAATAAATTCTAAAATTTCAGCATTTAAATTGTTGAGTCGGGTCATGGCCACCACTTCACCTTTTCTAATGTACCTGAAGATATTATTGGCAGCCAAAAGTTTTTTATTGATTAAGGTGTCTATTCCTATAGAATGGGATAATTGAAAATAATCCATGTTTTCTACTAAGGCAATGGTCTTTTTAATGTCTTTAGATTTGGCCACCAGGCAAGACATAATGTTGGTCTCTGAATTTCCTGTCACAGCAATAAAAGCGTCCATAGCTGAAAGACTCTCTTCTTCCAATAATTCTACATTGCGACCATCTCCATTAATCACTAATGCATTGGGGAGTTGCTCCGCTAAATCTGTCGCTTTTTGTTTGTCTTTTTCAATGAGCTTTACATTGAATTTCCTACTGCATAAATCCCTGGCTGTTTTTTGACCCACTTTTGAACCACCGAGTATCATAACATTTTTAATGTCTTTCTTAACGGTTCCTGTCATTTTATACAGCTCCTCTACCCCTTCTTTGGAAGTGATAAAATACACCTGATCTTCTGCATGAAAAATACTATCTCCTCTAGGAATAATGGTGAACTGTGTTCCGGATCTCTTTATAGCGATGGGCATAAAATGGACCTCAGAAAATGTCTCTGCAGCATCTTTTACTGTTTTGCCTACAAAAGGAGCCCCTGAGGGAAGGCAAATACCCACCATAATTAATTTACCTTCATCAAATTCGTAGGTGTCGTTAAAGGCAGATTGGTTAATCAATAATTGTATTTCAGTTGCAGCCAGCCTTTCGGGAGAAATAAGCTCATCTATACCTAGGTCTGAAAAGCGTAAACGCTCCTTGTTTTCTATAAATTCCGTATTAGAAATCCTAGCAATAGTTCTTTTACACCCCAATTGTTTTGCTAACATACACAGGGTAAGATTGGTGGTTTCTGAAGAAGTGACCCCAATAACAAGGTCTGATTGCCCCACACGGGCCTCTTCTAAAATACCAATCGAAGTAGCGTCTCCTTTTAAGACCCTAATATCTAAGTGGTTGTCTGCGTAGGACAAACTCTCTTTATCAGAATCAATTAGTGTAATATCTTGAGATTCGTAAGAAAGTAATTTAGCGAGGTGAAAACCAACCTCTCCAGCGCCTGCAATAATAATCTTCATGAATGGTGTAAGATGTTAAGCATATGCTTGTTACAAACCTAATACAGTATATTACATTAGGTTTTATGGGGCAAAATTACACAATTATATGATACTGACCCTAATTGTGCTTTTATAAAGCCATGTAAAAGCTATCTTTGTAAAAAAAAAGCATGGCTACTCCTGTAAAACCTTATCAAAATAGTGAAGAAGGAAAGAAAACGCAAGTACGTAATATGTTTAACGGTATTGCGCAAAACTACGATGCCTTAAATAGGGTAATCTCTTTTGGAATTGACATTTCATGGAGAAAAAAAGTGGTTGCGCTTATTGAAGCTACAAACCCTAAAAACATACTAGACATTGCCACTGGTACTGGTGATTTAGCCATTCATTTGGCAGAGACCAATGCCGAAAAAATTATCGGATTAGACCTCTCTCCTGGCATGTTATCTGTGGGCATAGAAAAAGTTTCTCAAAAAAATCTCAATCATAAAATTGACATGATCATTGGAGATTCTGAGGCATTGCCCTTTGATGCAAACAGTATAGATGCTGTGACTGTAGCTTTTGGGGTGAGAAACTTCGAAAACCTTTCTTTGGGTCTTTCAGAAATTCTCAGGGTTTTAAAACCGCAGGGAAGCCTAGTGATTCTTGAGACCTCCGTACCTGAGAAAACACCCTTCAAACAAGGATATGCATTGTATACTAAAAATTTACTCCCCTTGATAGGAAGGCTCTTTTCAAAAGACAAAAGCGCTTATGCTTACTTATCAGAATCTGCTGCTCAATTTCCTCATGGAGAAAGGTTCAACAATATTTTAAAAGAAATTGGGTTTACTACAGTAGTGCACCATCCGCAAACCTTTGGTGTAGCAACAATTTACCAAGCAGTAAAATAAGACTGCTTTTACTTATGAGGCAATATGTGATTTTTTTGGGTTTTCTGCTGTTAAACTTCAGTTTTTCTTGGGGGCAATTCAATGAAAATGCAGTGCTTAACATTCCTAATGACGACAAACTACCCTTAAACTGGGGCTATTTTGTGGGATTAAATCAATTTGATTATCAAATTTCTTATTTAAACCCGAGCTATGACACCAGCCCATCTGAAGAAGCTACGGAGATTTTAGTCCAAAAAAGCACCGGATTTAATGTAGGCTTAATAGGTGAAATGCGAATTAATGAACTTTTAGACTTGAGGTTAGAGCCAGGCTTTTACAGCGGAAAAACCACCCTTGAATTTAAAAATCAAAACCTAATTACCGAAAAAGACAGCATTAGGGAAATAAAATCTACCTATATTAATGTCCCTTTGCTTTTAAAATTTAGCGCCAATAGAATTGGAAATTGGCGGCCATTTATTGTAGGGGGTCCCTATGCCGCCATTAATTTAAGCAGCAATGAAGACAGCATAGACGACAATAAAAGCGGCACATTTAAAGTCAAAAAATGGAATTACGGATACCAGATTGGGGTTGGGATAGATGTATATTTGTCTTACTTTAAGTTCACGCCTTCTATTCGAGGCGTGTTTTCTCTCACAGACGACGCTGTAAGGGACGCTGACCCACAAAGTCCTTGGACAGCAAACATTCACAAAATGCGCTCTAGAGGAGTGTTTTTAGTGCTAACCTTTGAATAATTACCGCCTCATTTCATAAAAAACTATAGCAGCTGCATTGGCCACATTCAGACTTTCTGCAGCAGAAGATGCATGCGCCTGAATTGTTACCTTATCAGTAATATGTTTACTTAGCTCAGTAGAAATTCCATTGCCCTCATTTCCAAAAACAATAATCCCTGCTGTTTTAAAGGCAATTTTCTGAATAGAAGTTCCCTCCATAAATGTTCCATAAATAGGGACTTTTAACCCGTTAATTAATGGAATAATTGGTTCATAATATACAGAAACTCTCGTTAAAGACCCCATACTCGCTTGAACTACTTTTGGGTTATACACATCTACTGTGTCTGGACTACAAAGGATTTGTTTTATACCAAACCAATCACAAAGTCTTATGATGGTTCCCAAATTCCCTGGATCTTGAAGTCCGTCGAGTACCACCACCCAATCTTTGAAATCTAGTGCTGCTTGTTTGGGTATTTTAAAAACGCCTAAATATCCATTAGGGTTTTTCAGGGCACTGATTTGGGAAAAGTCCTTTTCAGAAATTTTTTCAAAAGAATTTACTGTTGAACCTACCTGAGAGCTCAACAATTTATATGGAGTAAGATCATTCGCTAGAGCGTCTGTTATTCCTTTTTCTCCCTCGATTATGAATAGACCGTGCTGTATACGATTCTTTTTTTGATGAAGGCTTTTGATTAGTTTCAATTGGCTTTTAACAACCATACAAATAGTGTATTTTTGGGCTTATGAAAGGAGCTAACTCCAAATATGTATTTATCACAAAAGTAAGCTTTATCTTGCTTGCGTGTACTATTTACAGTTGCAACCCTTTAAAAAATCTTTCCAAAGACCAATGGCTTCTCAGGAAGAATGTCATTTTAGAGGGTACTGAAAAGCGCACAGATGAAGCCCTTTACAACCTGCTAATTCAACAACCCAACACCTATATTTTTGGGAGTCCCTTAAAGCTCAATGTCAGTAATCTAAGCAAAAAACCTAACAGCGACACCTGGTTAAATAGAATTGGAGAGCAGGCGGTCCTTATTGATCCAAAAAGCACCAATAGATCCATAGAAAGGCTCCAAGCATATTATAAAAGTCTTGGATATTTCAATGCTGCTGTAAATGTTAAACAGCAAAACCACCCAAGGAAACAAAAAGCAACCCTTCGTTATACTATAGACAAAGGGCGTGCTTTTGTAATAGACTCCGTTAAATCTATTTTTTATTCCAAGGATTTAGACAGCCTATACAGAAACAGTAAGCACCACTCTTTTATTCAAAAAGGAAACGCTTTTTCTTATGAGGATTTTGACGCAGAGAGAGATCGCATTAGCAAACTAGCCAAAGACCACGGTATATATAATTTTCAAGAAAGTGCCGTAAGTTTTAGCATTAGTAGAGATACCGTTCAAAAAAACAAAGACTCTTTATTAGCTGTATTACTCACAGTAAGAAACCCAAAAGAAAACAATGAAACCGTTAGCGAACCCTATCTCATCAAAAAAATAAAACAGGTTAATCTGTACACAGACATTCCTTATAACACGCCCAAAACAGCGCTAGATTCCATAGAACACAACGGATTTACTATTTTTTATAAGGACAAACTCCGCTATAAACCTAAAGCCATTACTGACCCAGTTTACCTAATAGAAGGGGATATTTATGCAGAATATAATAGGCAACTTACCTTTAGAAAAATGAGTAGTCTAAATACCTTTAAATACCCTAATATATCTATCTCTGAAATTGAAGGAGCACCCGATTTATTAGCAGAAATATATTTAAATTCTAAAGATACCTATGCCGCTCAAGTTAATTTAGATGTAACCCACTCCAATATTCAACGGCTAGGATTAGCCTTTAGTAGTTCCCTAATGGCCAGAAATATTTTTGGAGGTGCAGAAATATTAAGTCTTTCTGGTAGAGGGTCTGTAGGCATTCTTGGAGACGCCGCACTAAGCAGTGAAAAATACCTGTCAGAGATTGGTATAGACGTAAATTTAAATATTCCCAATTTATGGTTTCCCTTTATATCACTTAAAGGCTTACTTTCTAAAAATAGCCTACCCCAAACAAAGATTAGCCTTGGAACCAGTTTTCAAAAAAATATAGGACTGGACAAACAAACACTCAATGCCACATATGGCTTTAATTGGGCCCCAAGCGATTTTCTGAAATTCAACGCCAGCCTTTTAGAAGTTCAATACGTTCAAAACCTCAACCCAGAACGTTTCTTTAGTGTGTATGGCACCACTTACAACAGGCTAAATACTTTGGCCCAAGACTATACCCAAGACCCTGTCTTTGAATCCTTTTTTGATCCAACAACAACAGGTATTGGGGAACTCACCATACCACAAGGTGCCGCAAATTTTATAGAAACCTTTTTAAACACCCAAGACAACAACTCAGAACAATACATAGAAATTCAAAGAATTGAAGAGCGAAAAAACAGGCTCATAGAAAACAACCTCATCTCAAGTAGTCAACTAACCCTGATTAAAAACAATAAAAAAGAAATTACGGATCCTGATTTCTATCAGTTTAGAGCCAAAATTGAAAGTGCTGGGAACTTACTCAGCTTACTATCCAATATAATGCCTGTAGAAGAAAATGAATCAGGAACCAAATTAATAGCAGGAGTGCCTTATGCACAATATATTAAAACGGAGCTAGACTTCATAAAGCATTGGCGCGTTGGAAGAGACCAAGTATTGGCGTTTAGAAGTTTTGGAGGTATTGCCATACCCTATGGCAATGCGAGTACCATACCTTTTGCAAGGTCCTATTTTGCTGGTGGCTCTAACGATAATAGGGCATGGAATGCCTATGCATTAGGACCAGGAAGTACGAACAACCTCAATGATTTTAATGAAGCTAACTTTAAATTGGCGTTTAATTTAGAGTACCGATTCCCCCTTTTAGGAGCAATTAAAGGCGCTGTATTTACAGATGCTGGAAATATTTGGAACGCTTTAGATGGTGTGAATGACCCAGAGCGGTCATTCCAAGGAATGGCTTCTCTTAAGCAAATTGCCCTCGGTAGTGGATTTGGCGTCAGATACGATTTTACGTACTTTGTATTTAGACTAGATGTGGGATTCAAAACCTATAATCCTAGCTTAGAAAGTTCAAAACGCTGGTTCAGAGACTATAATTTTGCGAATTCCGTAATAAATATTGGTATAAATTATCCATTTTAAGCCTAGTTTTTTCCTATTTTTGCGCTTCTAATCATTTATAGATAATACAATTACATGTCCCACAACATTAAAGCTGGCGTTGCCACAGGAGATCAAGTTCAAGAAATTTTTAACTATGCCAAAGAAAAAGGCTTTGCCTTACCGGCTGTAAATGTTACAGGTTCTAGCACCATTAATGGTGTTATGGAAACTGCTGCTTCATTAAATGCCCCCGTAATCATTCAGTTTTCAAATGGAGGTGCCCAATTTAATGCAGGTAAAGGATTGTCTAACAAAAATGAACAAGCTGCCATTCAAGGGGCTATTGCTGGAGCAAAACACGTACACCAATTGGCAGAAGTTTACGGAGCTACAGTAATACTCCATACGGACCACTGTGCAAAAAAATTATTGCCTTGGATCGACGGTTTATTAGACGCTAGTGAAGCCCACTTCAAAGCCACTGGAAAGCCATTATTTAGTTCCCATATGATTGATTTGTCAGAAGAGCCATTGGAGGAAAACATCGCCATATGTAAAGAGTATCTTGCTAGAATGAGCAAAATGGATATGACTTTAGAAATTGAGTTAGGTATTACTGGAGGAGAAGAAGACGGTGTAGACAATACAGATGTAGACGACTCTAAATTATACACACAACCAGAAGAAGTTGCTTATGCATATGAGGAGTTATCTAAGGTAAGCCCAAGATTCACCATTGCTGCAGCTTTTGGAAACGTTCATGGAGTTTACAAGCCTGGAAACGTAAAATTAACCCCAAAAATCTTATTGAATTCCCAAGAATTCATTTCTGAAAAATACGGTTTGGAACACAATTCAATTGACTTTGTATTTCACGGTGGATCAGGTTCTACTTTAGAGGAAATCAGAGAGTCTATTGGATATGGTGTTATTAAAATGAATATTGACACAGACCTTCAATACGCATTTTTAGAGGGAACAAGGGATTATATTCAAGACAAAAAAGATTTCTTGCAAGGACAAATTGGTAATCCAGACGGCGCAGACCAACCGAATAAAAAATACTACGATCCAAGGGTTTGGATTCGCGAAGGAGAGAAAACTTTTGTGGCCAGACTGACCAAAGCATTTGAAGATTTGAACAACGTTCAAACTTTATAATTTTTTTAAAGTCTAGCTTTTTGCTAAGTTTGTTTAAGCGAATACCTTTACTAGGTATTCGCTTCATTTAAATTCACACATATATGTCTGCTTGGTTTAAAAGAACAGAAAAAGGAATACAAACCGCCACAGAGGAAAAGAAAGACACGCCAAAAGGCTTGTGGTACAAATCTCCTACCGGTAAAATTGTCGAATCTGAGGATCTGGCTAAAAATTTTTATGTCAGCCCTGAAGACGACTATCACGTAAGAATAGGAAGCAAGGAGTATTTTGAAATACTATTTGATGGTAATAAATTTACCGAATTAGACGCCAAACTCACTTCTAAAGACCCTTTAAAATTTGAAGACACCAAGAAGTATGCAGACCGTTTAAAAGCAGCACAAAAAAAGACCGGTTTAAAGGACGCTGTGAGAACAGGTTTTGGAAAATCTAACGGAAAAGACATTGTAATTTGCTGTATGGATTTCGCTTTTATTGGAGGGTCTATGGGCTCTGTAGTAGGAGAAAAAATTGCCAGAGGAATTGACCACGCCATTAAGAAAAACACCCCTTTTTTAATGATTTCCAAATCGGGTGGAGCCAGAATGATGGAAGCCGCACTTTCTTTAATGCAGCTAGCTAAGACGTCGGCCAAACTGGCCCAATTGGCAGAAGCAGGCCTGCCTTATATCTCCTTGTGTACAGATCCAACTACGGGAGGAACCACCGCCTCTTACGCCATGTTAGGAGATATTAATATCGCTGAACCAGGCGCATTGATCGGATTTGCAGGACCTAGGGTAGTAAAAGAAGCGACTGGAAAAGATTTACCAGATGACTTTCAAACTTCTGAATTCCTATTAGAGCATGGATTTTTAGACTTTATAGTTCATAGAAAAGCATTAAAAAACAAAGTAAATCTATATATAGATCTCATTCAAAACAATCCTGTAAGGGAAACTGTAGCATAAGTACTTGCTATGAAAGCAATAGCAACTAATAAAAAATTGAAAAACAAAGTTAATATCATTTAGTTTTTCTATATTTGCGCCCTGATTGAAAATCAATCAAATACATCAAAATCATTTAAAACAATATTGGAATGTATTTAACCAAAGAAGTTAAAGCCGAGATTTTTACAAAACACGGCAAATC
>JAQWTF010000058.1:0-1833 GCA_029242825.1 Flavobacteriaceae bacterium
TATTTTGGAATCAATCCACCAGGATTTGTGGCAGCTGTAGTAGCCTTAGCCTTTGGATTGGCTGCGGCCTCTCTTTTTCCTGCAATTATATTGGGAATTTTCTACAAGAGAATGAATAAAGAAGGGGCTGTTTCAGGTATGATTGTGGGTATTTTACTCATGCTATTTTACATGGCTAAATTTAAGTTAGGGTGGTTGGGAGACATACCACCTGCCTCTGAATGGTGGTTCGGAATATCTCCTGAAGGATTTGGGTCAGTAGCCATGGTAGTGAATTTAATAGTATCTCTAGCAGTTTGCCGCTTCACTACTGCACCACCACAAGAGGTTCAAGAAATTGTAGAAAACATAAGAATACCAAGTGACGTAGGTAAAGCTTCAGTAAGTCATTAAAATAACAACAACCAAATAACCACTAAATAACCAAAAACCATGAGTAATTATCACATTAAACACTTAGAAGAATACTTTAGTGTCTATAGAAAATCTGTCAGAGATCCTGAGCTTTTTTGGAGCGAAGTGGCAGAAGAGCATTTTATGTGGCGTAAAAAGTGGGATCAGGTATTGGACTGGGACTTTGACAAAGCAGAAATCTCATGGTTTAAAGGTGCTCAATTGAATATTACAGAAAATTGTATTGACAGACATTTATATACAAGAGGAGACAAAACGGCTATTTTATTTGAGCCAAATGACCCAAAAGAACCTGCTATACACATTACTTATAGGCAATTACACGAGCGTGTTTCAAAATTTGCTAATGTATTAAAAGATCAAGGCATTGGTAAAGGGGACAGGGTCTGTATTTACCTGCCTATGATACCTGAATTAGCAGTAGCGGTGTTAGCTTGTGCGCGAATTGGGGCCATACACTCCGTTGTTTTTGCAGGCTTTTCTGCTACAGCACTTTCTACAAGAATTAATGATTGTGGGGCCAAAATGCTCATTACCTCAGATGGTTCATTTAGAGGGGCGAAATCTATTGACCTAAAGGGAATTGTAGATGAGGCCTTGGAAGATTGTCCAGGTGTTGCGGCTGTTTTGGTAGCCAAAAGAACCCATGCAGAAATTCATATGGAAGCAGGAAGGGATCATTGGTTACAGCCGTTATTAGATGACGCTTATGGAGATTGCGTGCCAGAGGTAATGGATTCAGAAGACCCATTATTTATATTGTATACTTCTGGTTCAACGGGAAAACCAAAAGGAATGATGCACACAACAGCCGGTTATATGGTGTATTCTGCCTATACTTTTAAAAATGTTTTTCAGCAAAAAGAAAATGATGTGTATTGGTGTACTGCAGATATAGGATGGATTACGGGGCATTCTTATATTGTTTATGGACCTCTTGCTAATGGAGCCACAACTGTGATGTTCGAGGGTGTACCTTCCTATCCAGATTATTCCAGGTTTTGGGATATTATTGACAAGCACAAAATCACGCAATTATATACGGCTCCAACTGCCATTAGAGCCTTAGCAAAAGAAAGTTTGGATTATGTCACTTCTCATGACTTATCCTCATTAAGAATACTTGGTACGGTTGGAGAACCGATCAATGAAGAAGCTTGGCATTGGTATAATGATCATATAGGAAAGAAGAAATGCCCTATAGTAGACACCTGGTGGCAAACAGAAACAGGGGGTATTTTAATTTCTCCAATCCCATTTGTTACCCCAACTATTCCAACCTATGCCACCCTTCCAATGCCTGGTATACAGCCGGCATTAATGGATGAAAACGGAGAAGAAATTAAAGGGAATCAGGTAGATGGCAGACTGTGTATAAAATTCCCATGGCCTTCTATTGCAAGAACTATTTGGGGAGAT
>JAQWTF010000065.1:0-2895 GCA_029242825.1 Flavobacteriaceae bacterium
GGCTTTGGCTTCTGCGGTCTGGACGAGACTCGAACTCGCGACCCCCTGCGTGACAGGCAGGTATTCTAACCAACTGAACTACCAGACCTCGCGTTAGCGGTTGCAAATATACACCGCTTATTTAATTGTGCAAACAAAAAAACATAAAAAAGTAATTTATTTTTAGTTTAAAATAGCAGCCATAAAAAAAGGCCATTGCGGTAGCAACGGCCTTTTTTTTATATGGGTTTCAAAACCAATGAATTACATAGCTGCATCAATGGCATCTGTGTACACCTGCTTAGGAGACACTCCTACTTGTCTGCTCACAATCTCACCGCCTTTAAATACTAAAACAGTTGGAATGTTACGAACACCGTACTTAGCTGCAAACTCTTGGTTAGCGTCTACGTCTACCTTTCCTACGACAGCTTTACCCTCGTATTCATCACTTACCTCATCAATGATAGGTCCTACCATTCTACAAGGTCCACACCAAGCTGCCCAAAAATCTACCACAACTGGCTTGTCACTTTTTAAAACTACTTCTTCAAAAGTAGCATCTGTTATTTCTAATGCCATGATTATATGTTTTTAATTGTCTACAAATTTACATATTTATTTTACCATTTTTCCCTCTGGCTCATGCCTTTTCTTATCCTACTATAAAGAAGCCTTATATTAATTTAGACTGAAATGAACGTCTGCCGCTTCTAAGGCTTCTAGAAGGGCTGTATTTACACCTATTTTCTGACTACGAGAGACAAAATCTACTTTAATACTGTCCTCCATCTCATAGAGGCTAAAATGGAGCGGTAAGTCTCCAGGATGGCTTTGAATAATTTCTTTAATTCCGCTAATCTGGGCTTCTTCCAAATGATCTACCCGCAACTTTAGGGTGAGCTTCTTAGTAAAGGACTCTAAAATTTCTTGCAGCATATAAAAACCGTTGTACTGCAAACGAGGCTCGCCTTGTTTGCCGGTCTCTTTATTGGTCCATCCCTCTTTTACAAGGGCCTTACAAAAGATAAAAGAATTTACAATCAAGAAATGTCGGTACTTTAAATAGTCTTCTCCAAAGATCCTAAACTCATAGGAGTCTGCATAATCTTCTACGGTAAAGGCCGCCCAGCCCTTTCCATTTTTAGAAATCCTATGCTGCACCTCAGAGACCACACCAGCAAAAGCCAACTCTCTATTGACATAGGAAGGCAAGTCATTAAAGAAAGACACATTAGCGTTGGCGTAGGTATTGATCTCTGTTTTATAGTCGTCTAAAGGGTGGCCTGAAATATAAATTCCCACCACTTCTTTTTCTTGCTTTAACTTCTCCATGGTTCCCCACTCAGGACAGGGTGGCACCTCTGGTTCAGGGATTTGAATATCACTAGATTCCCCAAACAAACTCACCTGGGCAGAGTTTTCATTTTCTTGGTATCTGGCACCGTAGCGAATGACTTTTTCGAGAAAGGTACCGGCATCGCCCAAAGGGTGAAAATACTGGGCCCTGTGAACCCCTCCAAAAGAGTCAAAACCTCCAGCAAGGGCCAAGTTTTCAAAAGCCTTTTTGTTGGCGGCCCTCAGGTCTATACGTTTGGCCAGGTCAAAGACAGACCTATAAGGGCCGTTCTCCTTTCGTTGGGCCACAATAGTCTCTACTGCGCCACGGCCCACTCCTTTAATAGCGCCCATTCCAAAACGAACCGCTCCTGCTTGGTTCACGGCAAATTTGTAAAAAGATTCATTCACATCTGGGCCCAATACTTGGAGCCCCATACGCTTACACTCTTCCATGAAGAAGGTGACCTGCTTAATGTCGTTCATATTATTAGACAGTACCGCCGCCATGTATTCCGCGGGGTAATGCGCTTTCAAATAAGCCGTCTGATAGGCAATATAGGCGTAACAGGTAGAGTGACTCTTGTTAAAGGCATACGAAGCAAAGGCTTCCCAGTCTTTCCATATTTTCTCTAGAACCTCCGTAGGGTGGCCTAATTTTTCGCCTCCTCCTAAAAATTGGGGCTTCAATTTTTCTAGTAGGGCAAAGATTTTTTTACCCATGGCTTTTCTCAATACGTCTGCCTCCCCCTTAGAGAAACCGGCAAGCTTTTGAGACAAGAGCATTACCTGCTCTTGGTACACGGTAATTCCGTAGGTTTCTTTGAGGTATTCTTCCATTTCAGGAAGGTCATAGGTAATTTCCTCATCGCCGTGTTTACGACCAATAAAACTAGGAATATACTCCATTGGTCCTGGTCTGTAGAGCGCGTTCATGGCAATGAGGTCGTCAAAAACAGTAGGTTTTAAATCCTTGAGGTGCTTTTGCATGCCCACAGATTCGTATTGGAATACCCCAACGGTGTCTCCGCGTTGGAAGAGTTCGTAGGTCTTGGCGTCGTCCAGAGGAAAGTCGTCCGGTACCAGTTGTATGTCGTGCTTGGCCTTGACAATTTTAACAGTATCCTTAATTAAGGTCAGTGTTTTTAGACCCAAAAAGTCCATTTTTAAGAGTCCAGCGTCTTCTACCACGGAGTTGTCGAACTGGGTCACATACAAATCAGAATCTTTGGCCGTAGCCACAGGCACATAATTGGTAATATCTCCAGGGGTAATAATTACCCCACAGGCATGAATACCTGTATTCCTAAGTGATCCCTCTAATGTACGTGCCATATTGAGCGTTTGCCCTTCAAGATCTGGTCCGTCTGCAATATTGAGCAGTTCGTTTACCTTGTCTAGGTCTTCTGCCCTAAAGTTTTTCTTGAGTTCCGCCTCAGTATAGCTAAAAATCTTAGCGAGTTTAGACATATTGGGCAGTAATTTAGCAATCCTGTCTGCCTCGTTGAGGGGTAAATCCAATACCCTGGCCGTATCTCTAATAGAAGACTTGGCCGCCATGGTACCATAGGTAATGAT
>JAQWTF010000083.1:0-13311 GCA_029242825.1 Flavobacteriaceae bacterium
GTGGCAGTACCACCTTTTCCAGATCCTTGACCTCTACCTACTACTTTTCCTTCTCTGTGAATAGCACCTTCGGCAGGCTTTAAACTATTTAAATTCATAATGAATGTGGTATATTAAGCTTCTGTTGTAGAAACTAAGTGTTTTACTTTATTAATCATTCCAATCACTGCTGGTGACGCATCGTGAGATACTTCTTGACCGATCTTTCTAAGACCTAAAGCAGCCATTGTTTGTTTTTGTCTGAGTGGCTTTTTAATACTACTCTTTACTTGTTTTACTATAATTTTTGCCATGATGCTTGAATTATCCTTTAAATACTTTTTCTAAAGATACGCCACGTTGCGAAGCAACCGTTTTTGCATCTCTGATTTGTAATAAAGCGTCAAAAGTTGCTTTAACTACGTTGTGAGGGTTTGAAGATCCTTGTGACTTTGAAAGTACATCGTGAACTCCTACTGCTTCCAATACAGAACGAACTGCACCTCCAGCAATAACACCGGTACCATGTGAAGCAGGCTGAACATATACTCTAGCCCCTCCAAATTTACCTTTTTGCTCATGTGGCAAAGTTCCTTTATTCAATGGAATTCTCACTAAGTTTTTCTTAGCATCTTCAATAGCCTTTGAAATAGCGGTAGCAACTTCTTTAGATTTCCCTAAACCGTGTCCAACTACTCCGTTCTCGTCTCCTACAACTACAATTGCGGAGAAGCCAAATGCCCTACCACCTTTTGTAACTTTAGTAACTCTTTGAACACCCACTAAGCGATCCTTTAATTCTAAACCACCTGGCTTTACCGTTTCTGCGTTTTTGTAATTTTGGTACATAATATTTTAGAATTTAAGTCCTGCTTCTCTAGCGCCTTCTGCCAAAGATTTGATTCTACCATGGTATAAATTTCCACCTCTATCGAAAGCAACTGTTTCAATTTTAATGGTCTTTGCTTTTTCTGCAATGGCTTTTCCAACAAGGATAGCCATTTCAATTTTAGTTCCTTTAGCAGCGCTAAAGTCCTTATCTCTAGAAGATGCAGCAGCTAAAGTAACGCCATTAACGTCATCTATTAACTGTGCGTAAATCTCTTTGTTACTTCTAAACACAGCCAGTCTTGGTGTGCTAGCGGTACCAGAGGAAACCTTACGGATTCTTCTTCTAATTCTTAATCTTCTTTCAGTTTTCGATAATCTCATGATGCTATGTATTAAGCCGATTTACCTGCTTTTCTTCTTAATTGTTCTCCTACGAATTTAACTCCTTTTCCTTTGTATGGCTCAGGCTTACGGAAAGCCCTAATTTTAGCAGCCACTTGACCCACTAATTGTTTGTCAAAAGAAGTTAATTTGATGATAGGGTTCTTTCCCTTTTCAGAAATAGTCTCCACTTTTACTTCAGGAGCAACATTTAAAACAATGTTGTGAGAGAAACCAAGTGCAATATCTAATTTTTGACCTTGATTACTAGCTCTATAACCTACACCAACTAATTCTAATTCTTTAGTCCATCCTGTAGAAACTCCTAGTACCATATTGGCCACTAAAGATCTATACAGACCGTGTTTTGCTTTGTGTTCTTTTGAATCCGATGGTCTTGTCACTAAAACATTCCCTTCTTCTACTGTGATCGAAACACCAGAAAATTCCTGTGTTAACTCACCTAGTTTACCTTTTACGGTAAGCACATTGTCTTTTACCTCTACGGTTACCCCTTCAGGAATCGCTACTGGATTATTACCTATTCTAGACATTATTCTTGCTCTTTACTATATTAATAAACGTAGCATATAACTTCGCCACCTACTTTTTCTAACTTAGCTTGTTTGCTTGTCATTACTCCGTGAGAAGTAGACACAATAGCAATACCCAAACCGTTTAATACTCTAGGTAGTTCTGCAGCTCCAGCATACTTACGTAAACCTGGCTTACTTATACGACTAATTTTTTTGATCACTGGCTCTTTCGTAGCAGTGTTGTATTTAAGGGCGATTTTAATAGAACCCTGTGGTCCTTCTTCCTCAAATTTGTAGCTTAAAATATATCCTTGATCGAATAATATTTTAGTGATTTCTTTTTTAAGATTAGACGCAGGGATACTAACCACTCTGTGGCCAGCGCTGTTTGCGTTTCTAATTCTTGTTAGGTAATCCGAAATTGGATCTGTAAACATAGGTGTATATTTGCGGTAACGGTTTTTAACTTAAGTTAAACCTGGAACCAATTAATAATTATTTTTTACCAGCTCGCTTTTCTAACGCCTGGAATAAGACCGTTATTGGCCATCTCTCTAAATAAAACCCTAGAAATACCAAAAGTTCTCATGTAACCCTTTGGTCTACCAGTTAATTTACATCTGTTGTGCATACGAACAGGAGAAGCATTTTTTGGCAACTTCTGTAAAGCTTCATAATCACCAGCTTCTTTTAAAGCTTTTCTTTTTTCTGCGTACTTGGCTACCGTTTTTGCTCTTTTAACTTCACGGGCCTTCATTGATTCTTTAGCCATACTAATTCTTTTTAAAAGGAAGTCCTAACTGTGTTAATAATGATTTTGCCTCTTGATCAGTGTCAGCAGAGGTAACAAATGTAATATCCATACCATTGATTCTATTGATTTTATCAATATTGATCTCTGGAAAAATAATTTGTTCCGTAACCCCTAAAGAATAATTTCCACGTCCGTCAAAACCAGTCGCTTTAATTCCTTGAAAATCTCTTACACGTGGTAAGGCTGCAGTAATCAATCTGTCTAAGAATTCGTACATGCGCTCTCCTCTTAAAGTTACTTTGGCGCCAATTGGCATTCCTTTACGCAACTTAAAGGTAGCGACATCTTTCTTAGAAATAGTAGACACTGCTCTCTGACCTGTGATTAAGGTCATTTCTTCTACGGCGTGATCGATAAGTTTTTTATCTGCTACTGCAGCACCAACTCCTCTTGAAACAACTATTTTCTCTAATTTAGGAACTTGCATTACATTCTTGTAACCAAATTCTTCTGTTAGAGCAGCCATTACACGCTCCTTATACTCTTGTTTTAATCTTGGAATGTACCCCATAACTAAATTACTTCATTAGATTTCTTAGAAAACCTTACTTTCTTATCTCCACGAACCTCATAACCAACTCTTGTAGCTTCACCAGACTTAGGATCTAATAAAGACAAGTTAGAAATATGAATAGGAGATTCTTTTTTAACAATCCCCCCTTGTGGATTTTGAGCACTAGGCTTCTGGTGTTTTGAAACCATATTGGTTCCTTCTACAATAGCTCTACTTTTCTTAAGATCTACAGAAACAACTTTCCCTTGGTCCCCTTTATGGTCCCCAGCGATCACTTTTACTGTATCTCCTACTTTTATTTTAATTTTTGTCATCTTATTGGAAATTAAAGCACCTCAGGAGCCAATGAAACAATCTTCATGAATTGCTTGTCACGAAGCTCTCTAGCTACGGGACCAAATACACGGGTACCTTTCATTTCACCTGTTGGGTTTAAAAGCACACACGCGTTGTCGTCAAAACGAATATAAGAACCATCTGCTCTACGCACTTCTTTCTTCGTTCTTACTACTACCGCAGTAGAAACAGCACCTTTCTTAACACTCCCATTAGGAGTGGCGTCTTTTACTGTAACCACAATCTTATCTCCTACAGATGCATACCTTCTTTTAGTACCTCCAAGTACTCTAATGGTCAAAACTTCTTTTGCCCCGGTATTATCTGCAACTTTTAGTCTGGATTCTTGCTGTAACATATTATTTAGCTCTTTCTAAAATTTCCACTAATCTCCAACATTTGGTCTTACTTAAAGGACGTGTCTCCATGATCTTCACAGTATCACCAATGTTACAATTGTTTGTCTCGTCGTGTGCAACGTATTTCTTAGTTTTTAACACGAACTTTCCGTACATAGGGTGCTTTACTCGTTTCACTTCTGAAACTACAATAGATTTCTCCATTTTGTTGCTAGTAACAACGCCTACTCTCTCTTTTCTTAAATTTCTTTTTTCCATAAAGCAGAACCTGTTATTGGTTTTCCCTTTTAGTTAACTCTGTAGCCAATCTTGCCACCGTTCTTCTCACTTTTCTAATTAAAAGTGGATTCTCTAAAGGGGTAACAGAATGAGCTAATTTTAAATCTGAATGTTGCTTCTTAAATGCAGCCAGTTGTTCTACTAGCGCTTCAGCTGATAATTCTTTTATTTCTGATTGTTTCATGATTCCTAAATTAAAAGTTATGCTGAATAATCTCTAGCAACAATGAATTTGGTTTTTACCGGTAACTTCTGAGCTGCAAGACGTAAAGCCTCTTTTGCAATATCATGAGATACACCAGCAATTTCAAACATGATTCTACCTGGAAGAACCACCGCAACGAAATATTCTGGAGCACCTTTACCTTTACCCATACGTACCTCAAGAGGTTTCTTTGTAATAGGCTTGTCCGGAAAGATCTTAATCCATAATTGACCTTCTCTCTTCATATACCTTGTAGCTGCAATACGAGCCGCTTCAATCTGACGGGCTGTAATAAAACTAGTATCCAAGGACTTAATACCAAACATACCGTTAGAAAGCTGGTGCCCTCTACCTGATATCCCTTTCATACGCCCTTTCTGGGCTTTGCGAAATTTGGTTCTTTTTGGTTGTAACATTGTTCTGTTTCTTTATAAAATTACTTTCTACGACGTGGTTTCTTTGGTCCATCTTGGTTACCTCCTTTAGAAGGGCTAGTAGCCATTCCTACCAATGGAGATAATTCACGTTTCCCATATACCTCGCCTTTCATAATCCACACCTTAATACCTAATCTTCCATAAGTAGTGTGTGCTTCATGCAATGCATAGTCAATATCTGCTCTAAAAGTAGACAGTGGAATTCTACCGTCTTTATACCCTTCAGAACGTGCCATTTCAGCACCGTTCAAACGACCTGAAATTAATACTTTAATTCCTTCTGCATTCATTCTCATGGCAGCAGCGATAGCCATTTTAATAGCTCTTCTATAAGAAATTCTACCTTCGATTTGTCTACAAATACTAGCCGCAACTAAATTAGCATCGACCTCAGGTCTTTTGATCTCAAAAATATTGATCTGAACCTCTTTGTCTGTGATCTTCTTAAGCTCTTCTTTAAGCTTGTCTACTTCCTGTCCACCTTTACCGATAATAATACCAGGTCTAGCAGTAGTAATAGTTATAGTCACTAATTTAAGCGTACGTTCTATGATCACTCTAGAAACACTTGCTTTTGCTAAACGTGCAAAAACGTATTTTCTAATCTTGTCATCTTCTGCAAGTTTATCTCCGTAATCATTACCACCATACCAGTTAGATTCCCAACCTCTGATGATTCCTAGACGATTTCCAATTGGATTTGTTTTTTGTCCCATAGTTCGTATCCTAGCTTTGTATGTTATTGTTGTCTCCTAAAACCAAAGTTACGTGATTGGAGCGTTTTCTAATTCTGTGTGCTCTTCCTTGAGGCGCTGGACGTAGTCTCTTTAACATACTTCCTCCATCTACACGAATTTCTTTTACAAAAAGATCTGCGTCTTCAATGTTAGCGTCTTCATTCTTAGCTTGCCAATTAGCAATTGCAGACAATAACAACTTTTCAATTTTACCTGAAGCTTCCTTCTGGTTAAATTTCAATATAGCCAAAGCTGGCTCTACTTGCTTTCCTCTCACTAGATCAGCAACTAATCGCATTTTTCTCGGTGAAGTAGGACAGTTGTTCAACTTTGCAAAAGCAACTTGCTTTTTTCCTTCCTTAATGGCTTCTGCCATGTTTCTTTTACGAACTCCCATAGCTTACTTTTTACCTTTGTTTTTAGCACCTGCATGCCCTCTAAAGGAACGTGTTGGTGAAAATTCTCCAAGTTTGTGACCCACCATGTTTTCTGTAACATACACAGGAACGAATTGTTTCCCGTTGTGAACAGCAATAGTCTGACCTACGAAATCTGGAGTAATCATAGAGGCTCTAGACCATGTCTTTACCACTGTTGATTTTCCTGTTGATATATTTTCTTGAACTTTTTTCTCTAAACTATAGTGAACAAAAGGTCCTTTTTTTAATGAACGTGCCATGTCTTTCTACTTTTATTTCTTTCTACGTTCTATGATATACTTGTTGGTACTCTTGGTTTTAGAACGGGTTCTAAATCCTTTAGCTGGGATACCCTTTCTAGATATTGGATGACCTCCTGAAGATCTTCCTTCACCACCACCCATTGGGTGATCTACCGGGTTCATAGCTACTGGTCTAACACGTGGTCTTCTTCCTAACCATCTGCTTCTACCAGCCTTACCAGAAACCAATAATTGGTGATCTGAGTTAGATACAGCACCAATTGTTGCCATACATCCTGAAAGAATTAAACGCGTTTCTCCTGAAGGCATTTTCACTGTAACGAACTTACCGTCTTTCGCCATTAACTGAGCAAAAGTACCAGCAGATCTTGCCATTACCGCTCCTTGTCCAGGACGTAATTCAATACAAGAAATAATAGTTCCTAATGGAATAGCACTTAATGGTAACGCATTACCAATCTCTGGAGCTGCTTCTGCACCTACTGAAATAGTCTGCCCAACAGTTAAACCGTTTTGAGCAATCACATAACTCTTTTCCCCATCTGCATAGGTAAGTAGTGCAATAAATGCAGTTCTGTTTGGATCGTACTGAATAGAAGTCACCGTAGCAGTCACATCTGACTTACTACGTTTGAAATCTATCTCACGATACCTTCTTTTATGACCCCCACCTTTTTGACGGATGGTCATTTTTCCTTGACTGTTTCTACCCCCAGTTCTTTTTATCGGACTAAGCAAGCTTTTTTCCGGCTTATCAGTAGTAATGGCGTCAAAACCGTTAACTACTCTAAAACGCTGCCCTGGGGTGATTGGTTTTAATTTTCTAACTGACATTTCTTGTCTTTATAGATTACTGTAAAAATCAATGATATCTCCTTCTTTAACATCTACAATGGCTTTTTTATAAGCAGACGTTTTACCGTGCTGCACCCCTGTTTTTGTGTAACGAGATTTTCTTGAAGGACCATAGTTCATGGTGCGTACTGCATTCACAGAAACACCGTAAGAAGCCTCAACAGCTTCTTTTATCTGTATCTTATTCGCATTAGGATCAACGATAAAGCCATAGCGATTATACAACTCGCTATCTGCTGTCATTTTTTCCGTAATGATTGGTTTTATCAACACACTCATGGTTCCTCTATTTTGTTAAATTTGTTTCAATTCCTGCAATTGAACCCTCCAACAATACAATGCTTGTAGCATTAAGTATTTTGTAAGTGCTTAATTCTGAGTTGATTACAACATCAGTTTGGGTCAAATTACGTGACGACAAATATACATTATTATTTGAATCGCCCAACACTACTAGGGATTTTTTATTGTCTATCCCTAATGATTTCAATACTTGTAAGAAATCTTTGGTTTTTGGCGCATCCAAATTAAAGTCTTCTACCACTACGATAGATTTCTCACCAGCCTTTATAGACAAAGCAGATTTACGTGCCAAACGCTTTACATTCTTGTTAAGCTTTTGGGTGTAATCTTTTGGTCTAGGGCCAAAAATACGACCACCACCTCTGAATACAGGAGATTTTATACTACCTGCACGAGCGGTACCAGTACCTTTTTGTTTCTTGATCTTACGCGTACTACCTGCTATTTCAGCACGTTCTTTAGATTTGTGCGTTCCTTGACGTTGGTGTGCCAAGTACTGCTTAACATCTAAATAAATAGCGTGATTGTTTGGATCTATTGCAAATACAGCATCAGAAAGGTCTGCCTTTCTACCTGTATCTTTTCCTTTACTATCTAAAACTGCTACTTTCATTACTTCTCAATAGTTACGTAAGCGTTCTTATGACCAGGTACACATCCTTTTACTACTAAAAGGTTTTTCTCTGGAACAACTTTTAAAATTCTAAGGTTTAAGGCAGATACTCTAACACCACCCATTCTTCCAGCCATTTTCATGCCCTTGAATACCCTTGCTGGGTAGGAAGCAGCACCAATAGATCCTGGCGCTCTTAGCCTGTTGTGTTGTCCGTGAGTCGCTTGTCCAACACCGGCAAAACCGTGTCTCTTAACTACCCCTTGAAAACCTTTACCTTTTGAGTTTGCAGCAATATCTACAAATTCACCTTCAACAAAAAGATCTACACCAATGGTGTCACCTAATTTGTAATCTCCTTCAAAATCTCGGAACTCAACAACTTTTCTTTTAGCAGAAACACCCGCTTTTTTAAAGTGACCAGCAGCCGCTTTGTTTACGTGTTTCTCTGCCTTGTCATCGAAACCAAGTTGAAGGGCATTGTACCCGTCTACCTCTTCGGTTCTGACTTGGGTAACCGTACATGGGCCAGTCTCAATAACGGTACATGGAATATTCTTTCCATTCTCGTCAAAAATACTGGTCATGCCAATCTTTCTTCCTATTAACCCAGACATAATTATTAGTATTTAATTAATTTATATTCAATCTATTTTTGGGACGCATCCCTAAAAAAACAGGGTCAAAAATAATTCAACCCTGATTATTTTTTTCCGTTTTTCCCTTGCACGAAGCGCAGGACATGTATTGGAGGAATACCTCCGTGCTGTTGGCCGTGAGGCCAATTATCACACTTTAATCTCTACTTCTACTCCAGAAGGCAACTCTAATTTCATGAGTGCATCAATGGTCTTAGAAGACGAAGAGTAAATATCAAGGAGTCTCTTGTAAGAACTCAATTGAAACTGCTCTCTAGATTTCTTATTCACGTGCGGGCTACGCAATACTGTGAATATTTTTTTATGCGTTGGCAAAGGTATTGGGCCAGTAACCACTGCACCTGTAGTCTTTACCGTCTTTACGATCTTCTCAGCAGACTTGTCTACCAAGTTAAAGTCGTAGGATTTAAGTTTAATTCTAATTTTTTGGCTCATCGTACTTAATTATGCAGTTATACCTTTAGCGTTTTTGATTACTTCTTCTGAAATATTAGAAGGCGTCTCTTCGTAGTGGTCAAATTCCATGGTAGAAGTAGCCCTACCAGAAGACATAGTTCTTAATGCAGTTACATAACCAAACATCTCAGAAAGTGGCACCATCGCTTTAATTACTTTAGCTCCAGCTCTGTCGTCCATGTTGTTTACCTGACCTCTACGTCTGTTAAGATCCCCTACAATATCTCCCATGTTTTCTTCAGGAGTCAATACCTCTAACTTCATAATTGGCTCAAGAATTACAGCACGAGCGGCTTTCGCTGCTGCTTTGTAACCCATTTTCGCAGCCAATTCAAAAGAAAGACCATCTGAATCTACAGGGTGGAAAGATCCATCTTTAAGAGTAACTTTCATAGAGTCCATTTCAAAACCAGCCAAAGGACCGTTTCTCATAGCTTCTTTGAAACCTTTTTCTACAGATGGAACATACTCTTTTGGCACGTTACCACCCTTGATCTTATTTTCAAAGTCAAGACCTGGCTTACCTTCTGGAGCTGGCTCAATAGTAAACACAATATCTGCGAATTTACCACGACCACCAGACTGCTTCTTGTACACCTCTCTGTGGTCTGCAGAAGCCGTGAAAGCTTCTTTGTACTCTACCTGAGGTTGTCCTTGATTAACGTCTACCTTAAATTCTCTTTTTAAACGGTCACAAATAATATCTAAGTGCAACTCACCCATTCCAGAGATGATCGTTTGGCCGGAAGCCTCATCAGTTTTCACCTGGAAGGTAGGATCTTCTTCAGCCAATTTAGCCAAAGCCATACCCAATTTATCTACATCTGCTTTTGTCTTAGGCTCCACCGCAATACCAATTACTGGATCAGGGAAGTCCATGCTCTCCAAAATAATCGGAGATTTTTCAGCAGATAAAGTATCTCCTGTTTTAATATCTTTAAAACCAACAGCTGCTCCAATATCTCCAGCCTCAATAAAATCAATAGCATTTTGCTTGTGGGCGTGCATTTGGTAAATTCTAGAGATACGCTCTTTGTTACCTGAACGGTTGTTCAACACATAAGAACCCGCATCTAATCTTCCAGAATACGCTCTAAAGAATGCCAAACGACCTACAAAAGGATCCGTAGCAATTTTAAAGGCCAAGGCAGCAAAAGGCTCCTTAGTATCTGGCTTTCTTGTGATAGGCTGGTCATTGTCAGGATTTGTTCCTACAATAGCATCCTTATCTAAAGGAGAAGGCAAATACCTACAAACAGCGTCTAGTAAAAACTGAACCCCTTTATTTTTAAATGAAGAACCACAGATCATTGGGATAATACTCATATCCATCACTGCTGCTCTAAGCGCTGCATTCACTTCGTCAACAGTAATAGAATCTTCATCTTCGAAGAATTTCTCCATTAAAGTCTCGTCGTACTCCGCAACAGCCTCTATTAATTCTGCTCTGTATTGCTTTACTTCAGCAACCATATCCTCAGGAATAGGCACCTCGTCAAAAGTAGCCCCCATATTGTCTTCATGCCAGATAATAGCACGATTGGTTACTAAATCTACCACACCTCTAAAGTCTGCTTCGTCTCCGATAGGCAATACGATTGGCACCGCATTAGACTTTAACATTTCACGAACTTGCTTACAAACCATTAGGAAATTAGATCCCTGACGGTCCATTTTGTTTACAAATCCAATACGTGGCACTTTATAGTTATCTGCCAAACGCCAGTTGGTCTCAGATTGAGGCTCTACTCCGTCTACTGCAGAAAATAAAAACACCAAACCATCTAAAACACGTAAAGAACGGTTTACTTCTACCGTAAAATCTACGTGACCTGGAGTGTCAATAATATTAAAGTGATAAGGAAGGGTCTCTGGCAAAGTAGCGCCGTTTTCAGTAGGGAAGTTCCAAGAACAAGTAGTTGCAGCAGAAGTAATGGTAATACCACGCTCTTGCTCTTGCTCCATCCAGTCCATAGTAGCTGCACCATCATGCACCTCACCAATTTTATGACTCACCCCTGTGTAAAATAAGATACGCTCAGTGGTGGTGGTCTTTCCAGCGTCAATATGCGCCGCAATTCCAATATTTCTAGTATATTTTAAATCTCTTGCCATGCTTGATTAGAATCTAAAGTGAGAGAATGCTTTATTGGCTTCTGCCATCTTGTGCGTATCTACACGTTTTTTAACGGCAGCACCTTCTTCTTTGGCAGCTGCTAAAATCTCAGACGCCAAACGCTGGGCCATTGATTTTTCGTTTCTTTTACGCGCATAACTAATCATCCATTTAATCGCAGTAGATATCTTGCGATCTGGACGGATTTGCATAGGAATTTGGAAAGTAGCTCCCCCTACTCTTCTAGACCTTACCTCTACGTGAGGCATGATATTAGAAAGGGCGTCTTTCCATACTTCTAATGCAGATTTCTCTTCATCAGTCTTTTTTTCTTCTACAATCGCAATAGCGTCGTAAAATACTTTAAAGGCAATGGATTTCTTACCATCCCACATCATCATATTGACGAAACGGGTTACCAACTGATCGTTAAATTTAGGATCCGGTAATAAAGGTCTTTTTTTGGCCTGTTTTTTTCTCATGATTTCTCTTTAAACTGTCTTACGCTTTCTTAGGTCTTTTTGCTCCGTATTTAGATCTACGTTGTGTTCTTCCTGCAACACCAGCGGTGTCTAAGGCTCCCCTTACAATGTGATACCTAACTCCTGGCAAATCTTTAACCCTTCCGCCCCTTACTAATACTATCGAGTGCTCTTGTAAATTGTGACCTTCTCCAGGGATGTAGGCATTCACTTCCTTACCGTTAGTTAACCTTACCCTTGCTACTTTACGCATTGCAGAGTTTGGTTTCTTAGGTGTAGTGGTGTAAACACGCGTACATACCCCTCTTCTTTGAGGACACGATTCCAAAGCAGCCGATTTACTCTTCTTAGTAATTGTGGCTCTTCCTGTTCGTACTAATTGTGAAATTGTTGGCATATATAATGTATATAAATAACTATTACCCCTTTTTAAGGGCTGGCAAATGTAGGAATTAATTATTGATAATCAAATGGCGCTTTAAAAAAATTTGATATTTTTTTCTCAAAATCAACGATTTATGCCATTTAAAAATAACTCGTATTTTTCAATAGTATATATAATAAGGTATAAAATAGATTTCTAGCCTCCAGCCGATGCCCCGATGATTATAAAATAAAAAAAGTGCTAATTAAATAAAATACAGTAATTTTATAGGCCAATAAATTAAAGATGAAAACAACACAAATTTACTATTTAGCCATCCTGCTTTTTACAGGTGTATTAAGCGCCAACGGACAAAGTTTAAGTGCTAAAACTACAGGACCAGCCCCTCAAGGGCTTGCATGGGGTCAGACAGATCAAGCCGCGATAGATTTTTTCACCAATCTAACCAGTAGACCTAAGAAGATCCTTACCGCAAAAGACATTAATGGTAGCCCTTATTTTAAAGAGGAGTTTAAATTAGCTAAAGTCTATTATGGAGGAAGGTTTGAAGATGGAAAACAAATCTATATTAGACACAATGCCTATTCAGATGAGTTAGAAATGGCCACTTCACCTTACCAATACGCCTCAGAACAAATTTTATTAAAAACAAAAGAGGTGTTTTGCGAAATTGAAGGGGTAACCTTTAAACTCTTACCTTATATAAGCAAGTCTTCTGGACAACCAGAGATAGGTTATTTACAATCTATTTTTGAGGGTGATACTTATAAGGTGTTCTTAAACCAGACAAAAGTCTTTATGAAACAGCAACCTGCAAGGACTTCCTTAGAACGCTCTTTCCCTCCTAGATTTGTAGACAGTGAAGTATATTACTACTCCGTAAATGGAGACACTCCAAAACATTTAAGCACCTCTAAAGGAAGCTTAAAAAAACTATTTAAAAACAAGGGTAAGGCCAAGGAATTGTTAAAAATGAAAGGGAATGACCTGGAAGTTTTAAAAAATATTTTCGCCGCATTGGAAAATGAATAAACAAGCTGCATTTCTAAAACAACAAAAAGCCTTGCTAAATAGCAGGGCTTTTTTTTGTAAAAAATTTAACATTTAAGGAATGTTCAAAAAATGAATATAAATCAAAAAAAAAAAGCAGTTTACCCTAAAATTATTAATGCACTTATTAAAATCATACGATTTAATGAAAATTAACCATGAATAATTTGTTTAGTTAACATTAAATTAAGATTTTTACGTTTGCTAATTCAAATTAACTAACAATGAAAACAAAACTAAATGGAATTTTAACACTAGCCTTAGTGTTTGCTGTGCAGCTTCTGTTCGCACAAGAAAAGACA
>JAQWTF010000085.1:0-3610 GCA_029242825.1 Flavobacteriaceae bacterium
AGCGTTCACAATGGCTGCAAAATCTGTTGCAACGAGTGCTGCTCCTCCAATAAGACCACCATCTACATCTGGCTTAGAAAAAATCTCTACAGCATTGGCTGGTTTCACACTTCCACCGTACAGTATAGAAACTTCTTGTGCAATTGATTCACTGAATGCCGCAGCTATGGTCTTTCTAATAAAATGGTGCATTTCTTGCGCTTGTTCTGCAGAGGCAGTCTCCCCAGTTCCTATGGCCCAAACAGGCTCGTATGCTAAAATAATTTGTGACCAAGCAGTTTCTGGTAAACTAAATAAGGCATTTTTTAACTGATGCTCCACTACATTGAAATGGTTGCCTGATTTTCTATCTGCCAATTCCTCACCAAAACAAAACATGACTTGTAATCCTTTGTCAATGGCTTGTTTTGTTTTCTTTTCTAGAATAGCATCTGTCTCTCCAAAATAGCTTCTACGCTCAGAATGACCCAAAATAACTGTTTTAATTCCCACTGCTGTAAGCATGTCTGCAGAAATCTCTCCGGTATATGCACCTGAATCTGCGAAATGCATATTTTGTGCAATCACCTCTATTGGCGTTGTCGCTGCAGTGTCTAAAGCTGCCGTTAAGTTTACAAAGGTCGGTGCCACCATAACAGAAACGTCAGACGCTAATGTCAATCCTTTCAAGTCTTCTATTAAAAGCTGGGTAGCCTTTAAATCATTGTTCATTTTCCAGTTTCCGGCTACAATTTTCTTTCTCATAAGTATATTAATTGTTTGTATTGAATTCTAATAATTCAAAATCATTATAATGTCTTTTTTGGGTAATGGTGCCATGTTCCACCACTAAAATGGCAGGATTGGATCGCACGATTGTTTTGAGCGTGGTCTGATCTGTGAAATAAAAATCAAACCCCAGTCCATATTTCTCTATCACTTCTGCTGCCTGTGCTTTTGAAGAGGCAGACATGCCTATGACTTCATAACCAGCCTGGTGTGCTTTTAAGGTAGCTTGAGCCACTTTTTCAAACGCTTTGGGATTGCTTTTGGCTAAATCATAGGCCACAACCATCACCAGCTTAGGCACCATCATTAAAGACTCTGTCTGATCTACCCCTTCCTGCTCTATAGTAAAATCATGGATAGGAGGCACATAGCCCTCTTGAATTTTTTCTGTGGTAACTCTTAAAAAGGTACCGTCTACATTGGGATATTCTTTTTGGGTGGTAATGACTTTTTCTTCTCCGTTTACCTCAAAAACCCATCGATATTCATAAATAGATTGTGGTGCCCCCTTTGGAATAGTCATGCCTGCTGGAATATTAGCGCCAATCTTATAAGGTCTAAAGTCTATTGCCGGCAAGTGTTGCAACACCCAAAAACCAAAAGAAACAGCCGCCACAAAACTCAAAAACACTACAGCTTTGGTTAAGGTCTTAGGCAGGAAACTATTCAGATGTTTCTTTCCTCTAAAAAGAATTAATATGAGTACCAATAAAATGACATCTTTGGTAAAAGACTCCCATGGAGTGAGCTTTATGGCGTCGCCAAAACAACCACAATCCGTTACCTTATTAAAATAGGCAGAGTAAAAAGTTAAAAAAGTGAAGAAAACAATCATGGAGAGCAAACTCCATAAGGTGAATTTCAATTGATAGCCCACTATCAAAAATATCCCTAAGAGTACTTCAAATACCACTACAAAAAAAGCGATCGCCAATGCAAAAGGGATTAGAACAGGAAGGTCTAAGACTCCTTGACTAAAATACTCTTCTAACTTAAAAGAAAAACCTACTGGATCATTGAGCTTTATAAAGCCACTGACTACAAATAAAACCCCCACCAGGATTCTAGATAAATGCGTAATGTATTTCATAGATTGTTCTATTAAGATTCTAAATGAATCAATGCAAAGACCGCGTAATTGAGCATGTCTTGATAATTCGCATCTATTCCTTCACTTACTATGGTTTTTCCTTGATTGTCTTCTATTTGCTTCACCCTTAGTAATTTTTGCAAGATAAGATCAGTCAGGGAACTCACTCTCATGTCTCTCCAAGCTTCCCCATAATCATGGTTCTTGGCTTCCATAAGTGATTTTGTAATGGCTACATGCTTATCGTAGGCTTCTAAAGCTTGAGAAACGTCCATATCCGGTTGTTCTACAGCTCCTAATTCCATCTGAACTAAGGCCATGACGGAATAGTTTATAATCCCTATAAATTCAGATACTTCTCCCTCAGCTACTTTCTGCTCCGAATTTTGTTGTAAGCCTCTAATTCTTTGGGCTTTGATAAAAATCTGATCAGTAAGAGATGGAAGTCTTAAAATACGCCATGCAGCACCATAGTCTGACATCTTTTTCTCGAAAAGATCTCTACACATTCTAATCACTGCATTATATTGATCTGAAGTATTGGCCATGTCTTTAGTTAATTTGCGTAAATTTCGCATAAATAATTAAACCCAACAACCCTATCCCTTTGAATCTTAAGATCTCATGATAAAAAAAACAAATTCTACACCTACTGTTCCTTTTTCATTGAATTGCAAGGGAGATTTAATCTTTTTGGACACACCCAAAATAATGGGCGTACTCAATATTACCCCAGATTCTTTTTACGACGGAGGACGCTACAAAGCAGAAGACCAAGTACTGGCACAAGTAGAAAAAATGATGAGTGAGGGCGCTACTTTTATAGATATTGGTGCATACAGTTCAAGACCAGGAGCGGCAGAGGTGTCTGAAGAGGAAGAGGCAAAAAGACTCTACCCAATACTCCAGGCTATTTTAAAACGGTTTCCTGAGGGGCTCTTATCTATAGATACCTTTAGAAGTAGCATAGCAAAAAACGCCATTGAAATGGGTGCTGCCTTAATCAATGATATCTCTGCAGGACAACTAGACCCTGAAATGATCCCAACCTTAGGGAAACTTGGAGTGCCCTATATCATGATGCATATGAGAAGTACGCCAAAAGACATGCAAGAGCACACCCAATACGAGCACTTATTACAAGAAATTATCAGCTATTTTTCAGAGAAAATAGACAGGGCTAAAAAACACAATATCACAGATATTATTATAGATCCTGGCTATGGGTTTGCCAAAACCACCCAACAAAATTTTGAATTACTCAGGGAGAGTGCGTTGTTAAATACTTTTGGAGTACCCGTCTTAACAGGAGTGAGCAGGAAATCTATGATTTACAAAACATTGAATACAACTGCACAAGACGCGCTTAACGGCACAACTGCCCTACACATGCAAGCGCTCATTAATGGAAGTAGTATCTTGAGAGTTCATGATGTGGCGGCTGCTAAAGAGTGTGTTCTTTTGTACGAAGCCCTTCAAAATGCTTAAAAAACAATACATCGCTAGGCTATTTATAGTCTAATTAGCTATTTTTACAAAAAAGAACCTATTGGAATTTTTCAATTTTCTTGAATTTAAAATCACTGACGCCATAGATATTCTATTGGTGGCCTTGCTACTTTTTTATATTTATAAATTGGTCAGAGGCACAGTGGCTATCAATATTTTCATTGGAATTGTGATGGTTTGGGGGCTTTGGAAACTCACAGAACTATTAGAAATTAAAATGATTTCAAATATCATTGGAGGGTT
>JAQWTF010000086.1:0-23199 GCA_029242825.1 Flavobacteriaceae bacterium
ACCCAGGCGTCTTTTGCGTTTACCTTGTCTAAACCCTTTTCAAGTTTATTTTCTGAGATAAAACCAGCTAAGGCATCTTTTAAAAGTTGGGGACTGTCTTTCCTACTCATCGCTTATATTAATGGGTTCATAACGTTTGTAGTAATATCGTACTTGACCTTGATCTTTAACAGCATATTCAAGGCTATCTAATTCCAGTAGGCTAAGGGTACTGTTCATATCTCCCTCAAAATGCATTTCCCAGACCTCATTTTTTAAAAGGAGTTTAAATTGGGCTGCTTTGTTAGAGGTTTGGTATCGGCCGTCTAGGCCTGGCTTCATTTTCTTTATATATCCCTTAAGTCCATCAATAGCAATGTAGTCTATAGTTGTATTTACAGTATATGGCTTGGTGGTTCCGTCTTGGAAAACAACTTTTGTAATTTCCCAATAGCCTTCCAATTGGCTTATTTCGCCCTCTTTAATAGAGGATTTACAAGCTGTAATGACCGTTAAAAGTAAGAAGAGATACAGTTGTTTTTGCATGGTTTAAAGGTAGTTATTTATGCTAAAGAAATTAGTGCATAAGGGTGCTGAGTTGTTTTTAAAACTGCTTCAGTCCGGTCTGCATGGGTGTCACTGATAAAAATTTGACCATAGGCTTGGTCATTTACTAGCCCCAATAATTGCGATACTCTTTGGGCGTCTAATTTGTCAAATATGTCGTCTAAGAGTAAAATGGGTGTGGTATTTGACTTTTCTTTTATAAAGTGAAATTGGGCGAGTTTTAAAGCGATTAAAAAAGATTTCTGTTGTCCCTGACTTCCGAATTTTTTTATAGGGTGTCCCTCTAATTCAAATTGTAGGTCGTCTTTGTGAATGCCTACGGAGGTGTATTGTAAGGCCCTGTCTCTAGAGAGATTTTGAACTAATAAAGCCTCTAAAGCCCCTTGGTCTAAATCACTTGAATACGAAATAGTTACTGATTCATTTCCCCCAGAAATTGCCTGGTGTTGGGATTGAAAAATCGGGATAAATTGTGTTAAAAACGCCTTTCTTTTTTCGTAAATTGGTTGGGCTAATTGGGACAATTGACTGTTGTAAACGCTTAGCGTTTCCAGGTCAAAAGTCTGGTTTGCGGCAAAGTATTTGAGCAGTGCGTTTCTTTGAGAAAGCACTTTCTGATAGTTTAATAGGCTGTTTAGATAGTTTTTGTCTGATTGAGAAATAACTCCATCAATAAACTTTCTTCTGGTTTCGCTCCCTTCTGTAATAAGATCTCTGTCTGCTGGTGAAATCATGACTAATGGCATAAACCCTATGTGGTCTGCGAGCTTTTCATAGACTTTTCCATTTCTCTTAACGACCTTTTTAGCCCCCTTTTTCATGCTGCAAATGAGCTTTTCAGATTTTTCTTCTTTCTCCAGAAGGGCATCTATGACAAAAAAGTCCTCTCCGTGTCTGATGTTTTGAGAACTGATGGGATTAAAGTAACTTTTACCAAATGACAAGTGGTAAATAGCATCTAAGACATTGGTTTTGCCAATGCCGTTGGCCCCAACAATGCAATTCATTTTAGGGTTAAAGGTGAAATCACGTTGGTTGAAATTCTTGTAGTTGAGTAAGGAAAGTTGTTTTAAAACCATTGAAAATGCTTAGCTGAATGGGGGCTTTAGGTAATTATGTGCAAATTATTCAAAAATAACGAATAAATAGGCTTTTCAATTTAGATAAAAACTTTATTTTTGCCCCACTAAATATAGATTATGGCTACTTATAATAAGCGCGGATATAAAGGTAAAGATGTCAAAGAGACAGAACAGTTACAAAACGAAAACAGTACAACAGCTGAGGTTTTCTCTAGCCTAGATGAAGGCGCTTCAAAAACAGAAGCTTGGGTAGCAGCGAATCAGACCTATATTTTGGGAGTGATTGGTGCTGTTGCAGTAGCGGTTTTAGGATATTTAGGTTATGTGCAATTTGTACAGAAGCCTCAAGAGGCTACCGCAGCCAACGAATTATTTTACCCACAACAATATTTTGATCAGGCTATTAACGCCACACAAGCAAAAGATTCTCTTTTCCAGTTGGCCTTAGATGGTGCAGAAGGTAAATACGGTCTTTTAGATATTACACAGGAATACGCAGGTACTAAAGCGGCTAATTTAGCCCATTACGCTGCAGGAATTTCTTTGTTAAACCTGCAAAAATACCCTGAAGCTATAGCTGAATTGGAGCAATTCTCATCAGATGACGCTGTACTTGGTGCATTGGCCAAAGGGGCTATTGGAGACGCTTTTATGCAGTTAGAGCAAACTTCAGAGGCACTTTCTTACTACCAAAGCGCTTTAGGACATAGTGACAATGAGTTCACCACACCTAAATTCTTACATAAAGCTGCTGTAGCTGCAGTGGCACTAGGTCAAAAAGAAAAGGCCGCTACGTTTATAGCCCAAATTAAAACAGATTTTCCAAATGCATTAGAAGCGGCAGGTGCAGACGCCTTGTTAGGACTAATGAACGGAGACAAATAATGGCTACCGCGCTTAGCAATTTATCCGATTACAACGCAGAAGACGTTCCCAACGCCAATGGACTTAGAATTGGTTTGATAGTGTCTCAATGGAATAAGGAAATTACGCACTCCCTGTACAAAGGAGCAGTAGAAACCTTAATTTCCCATGGTGTTAAAGACCAAGACATTATTACATTCCATGTACCTGGAAGTTTTGAATTGCCTTTTGGCGCTTCTAAAATGATCGATAAACACGCCCCAGATGCAGTAATTGTGATTGGGAGTGTCATTCAAGGAGAAACCAAGCATTTTGATTTTGTTTGCCAGGCTACCGCTCAAGGGGTGATGGATTTAAATATTCAAACCCAAACGCCTGTTATTTTTTGTGTCTTAACAGACAATACTTTGCAGCAAGCACAGGACAGGTCAGGTGGGAAGCACGGCAATAAAGGGGTAGAAGCCGCTGTGGCTGCCATTCAAATGGCTACTTTATCTTAAGGGGGCTAATTGTTTTTAACTACTTCAATGATGCGCTTTCTTATGAGTACTTGAAGCTTTTCGCGGCTGAAAGTAGTGTTTTTAAAGTCGGTTTAATCTTCTGACAATACCTGTATACTCCGTTTGTTGTTCCAAGAATTGTTAACAATTTTGCGACTTTTTACTTAGTCTAGGGGCTATTTTTTCCTATTTTTGAAAGAAGCATGCCATTATGAAACTACCCACTTTATTTAAACAAAACAGCAATAAATCTTACGGTTATTCTCCGCGTTATTACAATGAGCGGAAGGAGCGTATAGAAAGGCTTAAAAGGGAAAAGGAAGCTTCTACAGCAGATCAGAGTCTCTTTAGAACCTCTGGACCTAAATCCTTTAGAGAAGACTGGCGTAGGCAAAAAAGTCAGGCGATGGAAAAAAACAGAAGGATTCGTTTGGCAGTGATTTTTGTCTTTTTATTATTGGCCTTTTACACCGCCGTTCAAATGGGTGGATTAGATATTATATTATAATGACCCAAATTATTAAGCGATTAGAGGCTCATGTGGCCAATCAAATTGCGGCTGGAGAAGTTGTTCAAAGACCTGCTTCATTGGTGAAGGAATTACTCGAAAATGCCGTAGACGCTGGAGCAACTGAAATTGCCCTTCATATTAAAGAAGGGGGTAAACTTTTGGTTCAAGTCATAGACAATGGAGAAGGAATGTCTGCTCAGGATGCTGAATTGTGTTTTGAACGTCATGCCACGTCTAAATTGCAAAAGGCAGAAGACTTGTTTAATATTCAAACTAAAGGATTTAGGGGAGAAGCTTTGGCTTCCATCGCTGCAATTGCTCAGCTGGTTATGAAAACTAGGACCCAGGAGATGGAATTGGGTAGGGAAATTCATATTGCTGCAGGTAAATTGGAAGAAAATAAAGAAGTGGTTACTCCTAAAGGAACCAGTTTTGCGGTTAATAATTTATTTTACAATATTCCCGCTAGGCGTAATTTCTTGAAATCTAAGCAAGTGGAACAACGGCATATTACCGATGAATTCCACAGATTGGCGCTGGTGCATCCTGGAATAAAATTTTCGTATTTTGCAGATGGCGCACCACTCTTTGTATTGCCTAGCACCAGTTTTAATCAAAGAATTGTTCAGATTTTTGGAAAAAAAATTCAAGATAAATTGGTTCCAGTTCAAGAGGAAACTCCCCAGCTAAAGATAAGTGGGTTCGTGCTCAAACCCGAATCTGCCAAAAAGAGTAAGGGTACGCAGTTTTTCTTTGTAAATCAAAGATTTATAAAGAGTAGTTCATTGCATTTTGCTGTGTTAAGCGCTTTTGAAGGCCTTATTGCTAATGGTGTACACCCAGGATATTTCCTGCAAATAGAGGTTGATCCTCAAACTATTGACATTAATATACACCCCACTAAAACTGAAATAAAATTTGAGGACGAACATACCTTGTTTGCCATTTTAAGATCTGCTATAAAGCATTCTTTGGGTCAATTTAATGTGGCTCCGGTCTTGGACTTTGAGAGAGACCCCAACTTGGACAATACATATGACTCGCTAAAAAAACCTGCACCCATTCCACATATTTCTGTAGACGCTTCTTTCAATCCTTTTGAGATTCAAGAGCAACCTACTTCCTTAAAGCAAAGCAGTCATAAATCACAAAGTTCGTTCGCAAGCAAAAGCCCCTTTTATCAAAAACCATCTTCATGGGAATCCCTTTATTCCAATATTGCCCATGACAGTAATGAGATGAATATTTTAGAACCTTTTGACGCTTTTAATGAAGTGTCTCAAGGCTCAAATGATCTATATGTAGAGGAATCACAGATGCAAGCAGGTTTTTTTGACGCTCAAATGCCGTCAAAATCTGCTCATAACTGCTTTCAATTAGGGAGAAAGTATCTAGTGAGTTCTACCAAATCTGGACTATTAGTGATTCATCAGTCAAGGGCACACCAAAGAGTCTTATACGAACGTTTTTTAACCAATTTCACCCACCAAGAAGCCGCCAGTCAACAGCTTTTATTTCCCAAAGAGCTTTCATTTAGCATACCTGAAATTATGCGCCTAAAGGAGTTAATGTCTTCACTGCATTCACTGGGTTTCAATATGGAAATAAAAGACAATCAAACCCTGTCTATTAGTGGTATTCCCATAGTACTCCAGGAAAAAGATGTATCACAAGTCATTCAAGACTTTTTGAGCACCTATGAGGCAGGACATCTCGGAGACCATTTCTCACAAACAGATATATTGGCTAAGGCCTTAGCTAAAAGCATGGGCATAAAGACAGGCGACGTTTTGGAGTTGCCAGAGCAATTAAACCTTATAGATGAACTATTTGCTTGTAAAGAATTCTTGACTTCTCCTTTTGGAAAGTCCGTAATGACCAATTTGCAGCAAACAGATCTAGATTTAAAATTTTTATAATGGGAAGGATTAGTGATACCGTAAAGCATTTAATTATAATTAATGTCATCTTTTTTATTGCCACTCAGTTGTATGGAGATGTCTTATACCAATGGTTTTCTCTTTGGTATTTTGGGAATGACAACTTCTCTTTTTGGCAGGTGCTTACGCATATGTTTATGCATGGGGGTTTTATGCATTTGTTTTTTAATATGTATGCACTTTGGGCTTTTGGTTCGCCTTTAGAGTTTAAATGGGGAAAACAGAAGTTTTTATTTTTTTATATTTCAGCAGGTATTGGAGCTACGCTAATACATTCTGGCGTTAATTATTTGTATTTACAGCAAGGATTAGACGCTTTAGCGGCCAATGGAATAGCTTCCGATTCCGTCATGGATGTTATACGTCAGGGGCAATACAGTCCGGCTTGGTATGATTATGCTTCTAGGGGAACAATAGATAATATGCTTGCTGCTTTCTCTACTCCTGCAGTAGGTGCATCAGGGGCTATTTATGGAGTTCTTGTTGCTTTTGGTATGGCCTATCCTAATTCTGAGCTATTTTTAATGTTCATCCCTGTGCCCATAAAAGCCAAGTATTTTATTCCTGTTTTAATTGGTCTAGATTTATTTTCTGGCGTAACGGGTTATAGTATTTTCGGTTCAGGTATTGCTCATTTCGCCCACGTTGGTGGGGCTATATTTGGATTTATAATGGCCTGGTATTGGAAAAAGAACGAGTTTGATAACCACAGATGGAATTGATATGTTAGGATCTAATTTTACCTATTGGTGGCAGCAAAGGGGCATTCATGAAAAGCTAGCATTGAGTTGTGTTGCTTTTTATTTGTTTCAAACACTCCTTCCGTTTTTATTTGATTTTTCTGCAGCTAACTTTTTGTACTGGTTTTCCCTTCCAAGTAGTTTTTGGGGAATTTTAGAAAAACCATGGACCTTGGTGTCTTATGCTTTTTTTCATGCCAGCTTTTCGCACCTATTTTTTAATATGATCATGCTCTATTTCGGTGGGCAGCTGTTTTTGAATCTTTTTAATGCCAAGCGTTTTTTAAACGTATACTTCCTAGGTTTAATTACAGGAGGTTTGGTCTTCTTGTTGAGTTATACCATTTTTCCCGTATTTAGTGGGAATGGAGCTAGTTTAATTGGAGCGTCTGCAGGAGTCACCGCTATTTTTATATTTATTTGTACTTATATGCCTTATCAGGAAGTAAGGGTGCTTTTCTTTAATGTAAAGCTTTGGCAGCTTGGGGTATTTTTTATTTTAACAGACCTTATTCAAATTCCCAATGGTAATGCTGGAGGACACCTGGCTCATATTGGGGGTGGTATTCTAGGTTTTGTATATGCCAATAAGCTCAAAGAGGGTCAAGATATAGGACGTTTTTTTGAATCTGTTCTCTCTTCATTATCCAAGCTGTTTACACGTACTAAATCACCCTTAAAGACGGCCTATAAAAATAATAAAAGTACGTCAAGTCAAGGAGTTACAACAGCTTACAAGGTACGAGAACAACAGAAAAAGATAGATGCTATTTTAGATAAGATCAGTCATTCGGGTTATGATTCACTGACAAAAGAGGAGAAAGATTATTTATTTAGCTCCGGAAAATCATAAGTAATATTTATGTTAAAAAAGATCTTCAACGGTTTTATGTTGCTATTCAATATAGGGGTGAGTGCACTATTGTTATTAGCTTGTCTTTTACCATATATCTCCGTTGCTTTGGTCCCTTCCATGTCTATTTTTAGCCTTTTTGTTCCTTTTTTAGTATTGGGAAATATATTGTTTTTGATCTATTGGATGCTACAATTTAAAAAGACTGTTTTTTTGCCCATTGTTTCGCTGGTAATAGCCTATTTTTTTATTGGTTCTTTTTTTCAATTTCGTGCAGAGCGTCCAATGCCTTCATCGAAAGACTTTTCAATTATGTCCTTCAATACAAGGCTTTTTAATAAGTATCAATGGAGTGATGATCCTTCCATTGGTAATAAAATAGTGGCATTTATTCAAAAGACTGATCCCTCCGTAGTGTGTTTTCAAGAATTTGACGTTTCCATGAAGGAGCGTTTTATGAGCTATCCTCATGCCTATATCAGTGCAAGTGATAATTCAAAACAAGCGGTTCAAGCTATTTTTTCTAAATTTCCTATTGTAGCAAAAGGCCTACTCCCTTTTACAAATAGCACGAATGCAGCTATTTTCGTGGACCTTAAAATAAAAGGCGACACGGTCAGATTGTACAATGTTCATTTGCAGTCTCTAAGGGTTAAACCGGAGGCGGCAAGTTTAGAGGCGGGAACTAGAGAACGACTGTACAAAAGACTAAAGGTCTCTTTTGCCAAGCAGCAAGCGCAAGCAGACATTATTGCAAGCCATAAAAATAATAGCCCACACAAGTTGATTGTTGCAGGAGACTTTAATACCAATCAGTTTTCTAGTGTATATCATACCATCAAAGGAGATCTAACAGATAGTTTTACTTCTGTAGGGTCTGGTTATGGAAAAACTTTTGATTTTAAATATTTTCCTATGAGAATAGATTTTTTATTATCAGATCCAGGTTTCGAAATTGCTTACCACAAAAGTTTTCCTTTACACCTTTCGGATCATTTCCCAGTATTGGTGGCTTATCGCTTAGATTAAGCAATCCAAACTGTCTGCCAGTATATGAAGGCATAAGGCAAAACCAATGATCCGGGTTTTTTGAATAAAGCAAAGTAAGATATAACATATAATAGCCACGCTGGAATGTAGTGGATGAAAAAATATACTGCAGCGTTCAGGGTCAAAAATAGGCGACGCCAAAAGATGGTCTACATCAATAAGAATAGCCCCCCAAAAAATGAAAAGCACTTGTTTGAATTTTGCTGGATAGCCCCATTTTGCAATACCGATTGGGACTATAAAATGAGTGCCGTAATGAATTAAAAAAGACAGCACTTAAATGAGGGTATTTTTTAAAATAACCAATGCATTTGGGCCTTCATTAAACAATAGGTCAAGGATACTCAAATTGGGAATAAAACCATGTCTATCTCCAAATACTTGCTGGTACTCAGGACTGTTAAAATCTTTTGGTGTTTTTGGACTTATAAGGTGCCTGTGGTCATTTGCACTTTGTGGCTCTTTTTCAAAAACAGTGGTATAGTTTTCTGAAAATGGAATTTGTAAGCATTCACAGATTGTTTTAATAGCCGCTAAGTTATATGCTAATAAGAAATCATGAGACCCCGTAAATAACGGTTCTAAATCTTGTTCGTAATACTCAAAAAAAGGAGAGGTTCTATAAGCTGTTTGAAGGGTTCTCCAATGGGTGCGTTGCCAAGGCTGAGAATTGTCAATGGGTATTTGGTCGTAGCTGCGTCTGTGGGATAATTCTCCTTTCCCTTGAACAGGAATGGTCAAGGTGTGTTTGCCCCTGTCGTTGGTGATATACGCTCTATTTCTCAAGCTTTGTTTTTGATAATTCCCTGAAACTTCCCAAACAACCTCATGCTGAACCATTGCAGCAAAGCTTGCTATAGCAGGTAAGTAAGAGGGAAACAATAACGTCTTTTTTGAAGTCATTTACGTTGTTATATATTTTGACTTTTCTTTTTTAGGTTTTTTTTCTCTTTCTAAAAAAATCTACTCCAAACCAGATGACTAAGGCAGCTAAAAACCATTTAAAATAGGATTGAGGGGTTCCTTCTCCACTAACAGTAGTAAAGACCCTGTCCCATCTAATTTTCCAATTTTTAATACCATCGTTAATACCATCTATACTCATCCATATAAATATAGGTTTTCCAACAATGTGATCTTCAGGAACAAAACCCCAATACCTCGAATCTTCAGAGTTATGTCTATTGTCTCCCATCATCCAGTAGTAATCTTGGGAAAAAGTATATTGGGTTGCTTTTTGGCCGTTTATAAAAATCTCATTACCATTAATGTCTAATTCATTGCCCTCATAGTTGGTGATAATCTCCTTGTAAAAAGCAATATTTTGAAGACTTAGGTCTACAGTATCTCCATTTGCTGGAATATATAAAGGGCCAAATTGATCTTCATTCCATGGTAGCGAAGGTTCATGGGGAAAAATTGCCGGATTGTATTGACCTTTTAAGGCCAATTGTTTTACAATAGAATCAATACCAGTTTGGGCGGCTAATTTTTCAGCTACCGCGTCTGAAAAAGTAGCCATTCTCTCCCGGTCTATAATTTCCGAGAGCGCCAGTCTTTGAGCAGCAATTAATTCTGGATCTATGCCACCGCTTTGGGTATAGATTAGGTAGCCTCCGATAGGGTTGTTGTAGATTTGTGCACCTCCTTGTTGTAGCGCAGTAGCTTGTGTTTGTGTAAGGTTTTGAGCAGTGTATTTTCTACTAAATTCTGTAATACCACTTTCTATTAACGACCTAGAAGAGACTCCTTTACTCGCAAAAATAGTATGGGTATATTGTGTTTTTGCTCTAGAGGGAAGCTTGGTTTGAACCTCATTGATAAATACATATCCATCTTGAATACGCAAAAGATCACCAGGTATCCCAACACATCTCTTCACGTAATTAGATTTTTTATCAATAGGTTTGTCTACCCTGATATTAGAGGGGTCTCTAAAATAACGAACAGTATCTGTTGGCCAGCTAAAAACAACAATATCATTCCGATCTACCTTTTGAAATCCAGGAAATCTGAAGTAGGGGAGTTGTGGTTTTTTAATATATGAAGGTGTTCCAAAAATAGGAAGCGTGTCGTGAACCATTGGAGCCTGAAGGGGTGTCATTGGAGTTCTGGCGCCATAATGAAATTTACTGACCAATAAAAAGTCCCCAATTAAGAGGGTTTTTTCTAATGATCCTGTTGGTATAACAAAGGGTTGTATAAAATAGGCATGCACCATACTTGCTGCTACAACTGCAAATACTACAGAGCTGACCCATTCGCCCAATGCTGTTCCAGGATTTAAATCTCTATCGCTCCTGTGTACAGGTTTTTCTGCATAATTGATGTAAAACAAATAAAAACCAAGGCTTAAAACTACAATCCAAGAATCTAGCACAGATCTTTTGCCAAAGGTCCTAATGGTTTCTACCCAAATAACGGGCACCATCAAAAGGTTAATCACAGGGACAAACATTAAAATAACCCACCAGGTAGGGCGCTGAATAATACGCATTAAAACGACCGCATTATATACAGGTACTAGGGCCTCCCAAGATTTCCTCCCTGCTGCTTTGTACAATTTATACGTACCTAAAAAATGTACTATTTGAAGCACTCCAAGTGCTAGTAACCATTGTGAACTATTCATTTGTTTGTTTTTTTAAGCCCTTAGGCCAATACATCTGACATATTAAAAATGCCTTTTTTATTTTGTATCCACTCTGCAGCAACCACTGCACCTAGTGCAAATCCTGTTCTGTTGTGAGCGATGTGTTTAATTTCAAGCCTGTCTATATCACTGGCATAGCTCACAATATGAGTGCCAGGAACCTCTCCCTCCCTTTTAGACGTGATAGGTAATTTATTTGTTACACTTTCTCCCGAATTTCCCACAAGAGACCAATCTTTTATAGCTCCTTGCGCAATGACACCCTCTGCTAGTGTAATGGCAGTACCGCTAGGAGCGTCCAGTTTGTGAATGTGGTGAATTTCTTCAATGGCTGCACTATATGCATGAGGTTTCATTAAAGCAGCCATTTGTTCATTTAATTTAAAAAACAAATTGACCCCTAAACTAAAGTTAGAGGCATAAATGAAAGCGGATTCTTGTTTTAAACAAGCTGCCTTAACTACTTCCATCTGATCCAACCAACCAGTGGTTCCACAAATCACAGGAACCCCTTTGCTAAAGGCCATTAATATATTTGTTACAGCAGACTCAGGCGTTGAAAAGTCAATGGCAACCTGAGCTCCATTAAAATCATTTATGTCACCTCCTTCATGGGTCAATACAATTTCGTGTCCTCGATCACTGGCAATTTCGGCAATCATTTTGCCCATTTTACCGTAGCCTAAAAGTGCTATTTTCATATTAATATGTTATGGTCATTCCCATTCCAAAATAAGTGGTGTTGGTAATGGGTTCTAAATCTAAAAAAGGCTTGTACTCCACGCTTAACTGGTCGTTTACATTAAACTGTTTTAAGTGTGCGTTTACATTCGCATCTATGATATTTAAGGCGTATAAGCCTATGGTTACCACCAAGTATAGGTCTCGATCTTTTTGGTATCTCTCTTGCCCATCTTGTAAAGCCTCATCGGACAAATCTGGACTTCCAGGGACAATACCACTTTCATTGACGTCATAAAATTCATCATTCATAAAGCCAGCACGCCTACTTTTAAATGCATCTCTGTAGCGTCTGTACAAATTATCATTTACCTTAAAAACATAAGCGCTCCCCCCAATAGCTGCATATACCATGGGTACCTTCCAATATTTTTTATTGTAAAATTGACCTAGTCCAGGAAGTACTGCAGATAAAAAAGCAGCTCTGGCAGGCGCGAGGGGATTAATCTCTTTAGCCGGCCCACTGTCAAAAGACATCAGTCCTCCTTTCTTTTTTTTGGGTTTTTTATTCTGCAGTAGAGCAGGTGCTTGTAAGCTGTCCTGTTCTTGCACCTCTTGTGCATAAAATGTACTAGAGAGTCCAAAAATTAATATGATCGTTAAGTACTTAATCACCTAAGAGTGTTTTTTTAAGGGCTTCGTATTCTGCTTGATCCTTAAAGTGTAAGCTAATTTTTCCTGCGCCTTTGGCCGATGCCTCAATGGCTATCTTAACTTGAAATTTCTTCTGAAATTCAGTCGCATCTGCTTTAGCAAAAGAAGGTATTTTGCTTTCTGATGTAGGATTAGATTGGGCCTTTGGTTGTTGGTGCTTCCTTACTGCTTCTTCTGTATCTCTAACGGATAAGTGATTCTTGACAATTAATTCATATAATTTTATTTGGTCTTTCGTGTCACTAATGTTTACCAAAGCCCTTCCGTGACCCATACTCAAAAAACCATCTCTTATACCCGTTTGAACGATAGGGTCAAGTTTTAGAAGCCTCATATAATTGGTTACGGTAGATCTTTTTTTACCTACCCTTTCACTCATTTTCTCTTGGGTCAGTTGAATTTCCTCCAACAATCTTTGGTAAGAAAGCGCAATCTCAATGGGATCTAAATCTTGCCTTTGAATGTTTTCTACCAAAGCCATCTCTAAGGATTCTTGGTCATTGGCAATTCTTATATAAGCTGGAATTGTTTTTAATCCCACTAGCTTACTGGCCCTAAATCTTCTTTCTCCTGAGACCAGTTGGAATTGATTAAAGTCTATTTTTCTGACTGTTATTGGTTGTATGACCCCTAATTCTCTTATTGATCCAGCCAATTCTTCTAAGGATTCTTCATTGAAATTAGACCTAGGCTGAAAAGGGTTTACCTCAATGCTATCTATGTCTAAAGCCACAATATTGCCTACGAGTTTAGAGGCATTTTTGTCTGCTACAGATCTAATATCGTTTTCAGGATCTTTAAGTAGGGCAGATAATCCCCTTCCTAAAGCCTGTTTTTTTGTCGCTTTAGCCATATTATATTTTATCCTTATTTTTTTTCAATAATTCTTCTGCTAGGTTCAAATAATTGGCAGCACCTTTACTGCTAGCGTCGTATTTAATAATGCTTTCTCCAAAACTTGGAGCTTCACTCAAACGAACATTTCTCTGGATAATAGTCTCAAAGACCATTTCGCTAAAGTGTTTTCTAACCTCTTCTACTACCTGGTTAGACAATCTTAGTCTAGAGTCATACATAGTGAGTAATAAACCTTCTATATCTAAATCCTGATTGTGAATTTTCTGAACACTTTTAATGGTGTTCAATAATTTCCCTAAACCTTCCAAAGCAAAATATTCACATTGTATTGGAATTAAAACAGCATGTGCAGCTGTAAGTGCATTTAGGGTCAGTAAGCCTAAAGATGGTGCGCAGTCAATTAAAATGTAATCATAAAGATTTATAATAGGTGCTAGAGCCTTCTTAAGCATATATTCTCTCTCTTCAACATCTACCAGTTCAATTTCAATAGCGACTAAGTCAATATGAGAGGGAATAAGGTCTACATTAGGAGAACTTGTTTTTATAATTGCCTCTTGTGCTGTTGTAGTGAGTTCTAATAATTGATAGGTCCCTAATTGAACTTCTTGAACATCTATTCCTAGACCAGAAGTTGCATTGGCTTGAGGGTCTGCATCTATTAGAAGCACTTTCTTTTCAAGGACCCCCAAAGAAGCAGCGAGATTCACTGTTGTAGTTGTTTTTCCTACGCCTCCCTTTTGGTTGGCAATAGCAATTATTTTACCCATTTATAATATAGAGTTAGGGTATAAAAATACAATTATTTAAGCGGCTATAAAAGGAGAATTTGTTAACAGGAAGTGAATAATTAATTCCTTGGTAAAAAAAACTTATTCTAGCTCAGAATTAAGAATTTCAAGGAGTTCTAGTGCGGTTTTAGCCATTGGAACGCCTGGGCCAAATACAGCTTTAGCGCCATTTTCTTTTAAGCTGACAATGTCTTTTATGGGAATAATACCCCCAAGTACAATTTTAATGTCCAAAGCATTGGCTTTTTTTAAAGCCAGTTGTAAATCTTGAAGAATGGTTTTGTGTCCTCCAGCTAGGGAAGAAATCCCTAGAAAGTGCACATCGCTTTCAATTGCTTGTTTTACTGCATTTTCTGCTGTTTGAAATAAGGGACCTAGGTCTACATCAAAACCCATGTCTGCAAGAGATGTAGCCACAATCTTAATGCCTCTATCGTGACCGTCTTGGCCAATTTTAGCTAACATAATTCTGGGTCTTCTACCAGAATTGCGCAGGTAATCCTGTACTTTTTCTCGAGCAAGTTCAAATGTTTTATCTGATTTAATTCCTTTAGAATACACCCCTGAAAATAAATGTTGTTTGGCTTTATAGCGTCCAAAAACTTGCTCTAAAGCATGGCTTATTTCTCCTAAAGTAGCTCTTTTTCTAGCAGCAATTACAGATAAGTGAAGTAAATTATCTGAAGGATCTATCTTTTTTAGGCTATGAACAGATTTAGTTGAATCAATAGCTAATATTTTTTTAGCGGCTATTTCAATATTGGCTAACGCAAGTTTAACTTCGGTTTCATCTCGCTGAGATTTCAGCTGTTTTAATTGTTCTTTTTGCTTTTCAAGAACTTCTAAATTATCAATCTCTAAATGATCAATTGGGGGTTCCATTTCATCATTAAAAGCATTCACACCAACAATAATATCTGAGCTATTGTCAATATTGGCTTGTTTTAATGTTGCGGCCTCTTCAATACTTGTCTTTGCTTTTCCCTCTTTAATCCAGTGTATAATTCCACCCTCAGTTTCAATATCTGATAGTATTTTATCGGTTTCAGCAATAAGATCTGCTGTCTTTTTTTCTATCAAAAGGCTGCCACCCAATGGATCTATGATTTGTTTCACACCAGATTCTTCTTGAAGAAATATTTGGGTATTTCTAGCAATACGAGCAGAAAAATCTGTGGGGAGTGCAATGGCCTCATCTAAAGCATTGGTATGTAAACTTTGGGTGCCTCCTAAAACTGCAGCCATAGCTTCTACGGTTGTTCGGGTTACATTGTTAAAAGGATCTTGTGCTGCCAAGCTCCAACCACTTGTTTGACAATGTGCCCTGAGCATTAATGACTTGGGATTCTTTGGATTCCACTGTTGCATTTTACGCGCCCAAATGGTTCTTGCTGCCCTCAGCTTTGCAATTTCCGCTACAGGATCCATACCAATTCCCCAGAAGAAAGATAATCTGGGGGCGAATTGATCTATTTCCAAACCTGAATCTAACCCTAATTCAACATACGCGAGCCCATTGGCTATAGTATAAGCCAATTCCTGCGCCGTTGTTGCTCCTGCCTCTTGCATATGGTAACCAGAGATACTAATGCTGTTGAATTTAGGCATTAGTGCTGCGGTGTATTGAAAAATATGTGAAATAATTTGTAAAGAAGGTTCTGGGGGGTATATGTAAGTGTTGCGTACTAAAAATTCCTTTAAGATGTCGTTTTGTATGGTACCACTCAAAGATTTCAATGGAGTTCCCTGTTCTTCTGCAGTCACAATGTAAAAAGCCATTATAGGAAGCACAGCACCATTCATGGTCATAGAAACGGACATCTGATCTAAAGGAATGTCTTTAAAAAGTCGTTTCATGTCTTCTACAGAATCAATCGCCACACCGGCTTTACCCACGTCTGCTCTGGCCAATGCATGGTCAGAGTCATAGCCTCTGTGGGTGGGGAGATCAAACGCTACAGAAAGTCCTTTTTGTCCTCCTTTTAGGTTTTTTTTGTAAAAATTATTGCTTTCTTCTGCGGTAGAAAAACCTGCATACTGACGTATAGTCCAAGGTTTGTGCAAGTACATTCTACTGTGAAGGCCTCTGGTGAAAGGAGGAAAACCGGCCGCATTTCCTTCAATATCTACAAGCGTTCCTATTTTCCCAGATTCCTTTAAAGGAGTTTCTGGAGACAGATCCTTGTCTATATTTAAATATGCAATGGTGTCTCTACTGATTTTCATCTAAGTCTTTTAAGGCTTTTTGTTCAAAGTAGGTAGCGTATCTATTAGGAATTATAGGTGCAATGAGGGTTTTTCTCTTGTCTATTCTTAAAAATGGATATTTTTCATAAGTCAATTCTTCCCTCTCAAACAATAGGTTTGCACCCAAAAGTGACCGCTTTTTTAAGCGGTATAATTCCATTTGCTTTTCAAATTGAAGGTGAATGGCTTTTTGAATGCTGTTGTTTTTAAGTCCAGTAATGAAACCTCCATTAGCCTCGGTGCTTTTAAAAATTGACAACGCTTTTTCAGCAATTTCAAAAGCAATGTGGGCTATTGAGAAACTTCCTAATACGGGGTCTTTTGTTCCAGACAAGCCACATTCGTGTTTTAAAATTAGCATCTGATTTATGGATAAACGATCGCTGTAGGGATGACTTTTTTTATGAATGTGATCAAATGGTAGGTTGTACAAATTATGACACTTGCCTAATATTCCAGCCATTAAACTGCTGGTATTTCTAATTAGATTATGGTTGTTTTGAAATAGTGTTTGATCAATTTTTGAAGGTTGAGTGCTCAGCTTAAAAGGTATATTAAATTGATAAAGTTTCTTTAAATTATCCCAAAGTACTTCAAAGGCTTTGAGTTTACTTATCTCCATAAAGAAATCAGAGGACCTCATGTTAAAAACAAACTCAAAAGTATGTACTTTATCTAACAGATTATTTTCAGATAGTACTAATAGATATTCGTGCGCATGAGCTAAGGCATAAGCCAGTTGCTGTGAGATACTGGCTCCTGCACTTTCAATATTTCTGTTGTCTATAAGAATCCTAGGCTTTTCACTAAGGGATACGAATTGGCAGACTAAGTCCAGATCTACTTGTTCACTAAACCACCAATTTCCTCTGGTAAAAAACTGACTGATCGGGTCTAGTTGAATGCGACAGGACTTTTTTAAATCAGTATTTAAACATCTTATAAAATTTTCAAGTTGTTTGGAGTTTGTTTTTTGTAATTCAAAAATGAGAAACTTATTCTCAGGCAGTTTTTTTGTTAGATCTAGCGGGTTTTCTATATTTTCTTGAATGAGAAATTTTACCTGATCACATCCTTTTTCAAAGCTCCAAAGTGCTTTTTCAACAGACATTTTGCTGTTGTTACAAAACACTTCAATGCCAATATGAAAAGGATCCTGGTCTGGTGTGTTGCGGTTAAAATTTTCAGGGAGGTCTTCGTGAGTATAAAAGGGTTTTGTTTTTATGCCATCTGAACTTTCATGAAGCATTTGCTCGTTGTAATCTGCTCCATCTAATTCATATTGAATTCTCTGTTTCCAAGCCTTTCCAGAAACAGCGGGGAAAATAGGTGTATTGGCGCTGTGGTTATTCATCTAAAATACTGTCTTGGTATTCTATAATAAACACAGCTTCATTTTTCTTTTTCAGGAAATACCGTTCTCTTGCGAATTTTTCCATGGCTTCATCTGAAGATAAGTTTTTAAGGGCTTTTCTATCTTTTTCAATCTCCCCCTCAAGATACTCCTTTTCAGCTTCTAAACTTTCAATTTGAGATTGTAATTCTTTTTGAATAAGAAAAGAATTGGTGTCAAAAAAAAACATCCAAACCAGAAAAGCGCTTAAAATAAGCACGTAAATGTTGGTCACGAATGAGACCCATTTTTTCTGTCTGAAATGTTTTAGTTTTTTAAGCATGAACTCATTTTAATCTTTACAGCTAATTTAATTTGTCATTGATAATAGTTCTCACAATATCAACAGCGACTGTATTGTAATGGTTATTAGGTATTATAATATCTGCAAATTCTTTTGCTGGCTCAATAAATTGATCATGCATGGGTTTTAAAGTCGTTTGGTATCTATTTAAAACTTCTTCTAAGTCACGGCCGCGCTCCTGTAAGTCTCGTTTAAGCCTTCTCATTAGACGTTCGTCTGAATCTGCATGTACAAATATTTTAATATCAAAAAGGTCCCTTAATTCAGGGTGACTCATGATTAAAATACCCTCTACGATCATCACTTTTCTAGGATCCGTTTTTACAGTATTATTTGTTCTATTATGTGCCACAAATGAATATTCGGGTTGCGCTATGCTGTTGCCTTTTTTTAAGGCTTCCAAATGCGCCGCTAATAGATCAAAATCAATGGAGTTTGGGTGGTCAAAATTCACTTTAACCCTTTCTTCCATACTTAAATGAGTCAAATCATTGTAGTAGGAGTCTTGTGAAATTACCCCTACCTCATTTTCAGGAAGTTCATTGATAATTTGGTTTACTACAGTTGTTTTACCGCAGCCTGTACCTCCTGTAATTCCAATGATGAGCATAATGTATATTTTTTTCAAAAATAGCAATAACAAACTAAATTAATGCGAAATATTACAAAGACTACTGCTTTGAATTTAAAAAGTACAGTAGGGCTTCTTACCATTAGAATACAAAGCCTTTTAGTTCATGACTCATGACGATTTTGTTTTAGTAAAGTTTCATTAAAGCGGATTAAAAATAATGCCACAAGAACTGTCCTTAGCAGCGCCAGTGACACTTTTATAACAATTTACTTTGGCCTGTACTTTAAGATAACCCATAAAAGCAAATATGAGGGCTTCTTTAAAGGCTATAATTTCTTTATTTCCTATGTCAATACTAGCCAAGGACTGTAGCTTTTCTGAAAGACAATGGACTAAAAATTGATTGAAGGCACCACCACCGCTCAATAAAATTTTATCTCCTTTTTCTAGACTAGGGGCAATAGACCTAAACATTTGGTGCGCTATATGAAGCACCGCTGTATAAAGCTGATCCTCAACCGTAGCACTATTATTTTCAAATAACGGTTTCATATTTGCTTCATACCATTCTACGCCTAAAGATTTGGGAAAAGGTGCGTCATAATACTCCAGCGCGTTTAATTGGTTGTATAAAGACTGATCTATCTTTCCTTTGGCAGCTATAGCCCCATTATGATCGTATTCTAGGCCTTTTTTTCCAGCCAAATCATTCAGTAGCATATTGGCAACACCAATATCATATGCTATGATATGAGGGTCGTGATTGTCCTCTTTATTTTTGCTTAATTTAACAGAAATATTACTGATACCTCCAATGTTTATGCAGTATTTGTATGGACCAAATAAAAGAGCGTCTCCTATTGGAACTAATGGCGCTCCCTGACCACCAAGGGCAATATCTGTATTTCTGAAGTCTGCAATGACTGGAATTTGAGTTTCATTTGCGATAGCTTGTCCAGCGCCCAGTTGAAAAGAATACCCCAGTTCTGGTCTGTGAAATACAGTGTGTCCATGGCTAGCAATATAGTCACAGTCCAATTCATTAGATGCTAAAAAAATTCGAATCTGTTGGCCCAACCAATGGCCATATTGCTGGTGTTTTTCTAATAAAACATTACTTGAATCACTATAAGCTTCTCGTAGCATAGTCTTCATTTCTGCACTGTAAGCCAAGGTTTTAGTGTGGCGTATGTTATACAGATATCCTTGGCTTTTCGGATGCTCCAAAAATGAGCAAAGGGCTAGGTCTAAACCATCTAAAGAGGTGCCAGACATAATTCCTAAAAAAAACAGCTCCTTTTCTTTATTCATAATCAATTGCTTTATTGAAAACCTTATTTATCAATTAAAACCGCTTTACTTAATTCATTGAAGCGATTTACCCCTTTTATAAAAGTAACTTTTGGGTTTTTAATATGTGCTAAGCCCTCATGAATAGGTAAAATGGCCACCACCTCCCCCAAATTGTTATTTTCACTCGTGCTGTATAATACCAGCTTTGTTATGTTAGGGTCAGCGACATTAACCCTAAAGTATTCTTGTGAAACTTCATGTATAGTGGCCTCTAATGGATAGCCTTCATTAGATGGGTATAATGGTGATAGGGGCGGGAGCACCCAGTTATGGAAAGGGCCTTTTCTTAAAAGAGTCACTACTTCCTGTAGACTCGGTTGCATCAGTGATTTTGCGCTAAAAATGATTTGGCCTGTGATTTCAGACTGTTTACTTCCATAAGTCAGTTGATCTATCATTTCATTGGGGTTTGCCCAAGCAGGATCTGAATTATTGAAAATTTTGTAAGCACCATAGCCAATATAAATATTCGATTTCTTCTTCTCATTGGTCCACCAATCTACTAGTGTTTTGTGGGCTGCAGGAGCAAAGTCCATACTCCAGTACAATTGAGGTGCCAAATAATCAATCCATCCTTTTTCCATCCAGACCAAAGGGTCTGCATAAAGATCATCAAAAGTAGTTTGCCCAGCGCGGGTGTTAGATCCTCTAGGATCCGTATAGCTGTTTTTCCAAACACCAAAGGGACTTACGCCAAAGGAAACCCAAGGTTTTTCATTTTTTACGCTGCTGTGAATCCCCTTGATTAAACGGTTAATGTTTTCCCTACGCCAATCATCAATGGCTTGTCCATTTCCATATTGAGCAAAAGCTTTTTGGTCTTTAAATAGTGCCCCTTCTGTTTTGTATGGATAGAAATAGTCATCTAAATGTATGCCATCTATATTATAGCGTTTAGTAATGTCCTGTACAATAGTGATCAGATGTTGCTGCACTTCCGGAAGTCCAGGGTTGTAATAATATTTTGAACCATATGGCACCATCCATTCAGAGTGTTTGTTGAAATCATGGGAGGCACTCAATAAGGAAGTATCTTTTGTCATGGTTGCCCGGTAGGGATTAATCCATGCGTGAAAATCCATGCCATATTGGTGGGTGGTTTCAATGAGCCACTCTAATGGATCTGTATTGAACTTGTTGTTTTCTCCTTGTTTGCCGGTGAGGTATTTAGACCAAGGAGCCAAGTGGGTAGGGTAAAAAGCGTCTCCTGCTGCTCTTAGCTGTACAATCACCGCATTAAACTTTAAATCTTTATAAAACTCGAGCAAGTCTATATAGTCTTGCTGCATTTTTTCAAAAGAGTCATTGGGGTTTTTGGGCCAATCAATATTGGCTACTGTTGCTATCCAAACAGCCCTAAAAGAACGCGCTGGATCTTTAAAAATAATAGGCGCTATTTTATGGTTGTTTTTTTCAACGGGGAGGCTTTTTACAACAGATGTTCCTAAACCTGTAGTCCGTTGTGCGCTGCAAGAGTATATTAAAAAGCTTAGAATGAAGCTAAAGCAGTAGAGTGATTTGGGTGGTTTCATAGCGCCAAATTAGCAAAACAATTAAATACAAAAGGCCTATTTTATAACTAAAATAGACCTTTTGGGGTGGTTATGGTTGGATTAACTAAAATTTATATCTCACAAAACCTTCCATGGCTTCGTACTCTGCTAGCCCCAAGGCATTGTATTTTTTGGCAGTTTCCCTGTTGCGATCTTCTGCCCTTTGCCAAAATTCTCTTTCATCACTTCCGGGAAACATGGCGGCATCTTTTTGTGATTGGTGTTTAAAAATGGCATTTCTCTTTCTAATCATATCTTTTGGACCAATGGGTATGGCCATTTCCATATCTGCAATATCCCATTCTTGCCAGGCACCCCGGTAGAGCCACACATAGCAATCTTTAATCCATGCTACTTTATCTGCAACCAGTTTGTCTATGGTGGCAAAAATAATATCTAAACACACCCTATGTGTTCCGTGTGGGTCAGATAAGTCTCCTGCTGCAAATATTTGCTGAGGTTTTATGCGATTTAAAAGGTCGTAGGTGAGGGCAATATCTTCCTCTGAATAAGGATTCTTCTTTACCGTTCCTGTTTCATAAAAGGGCAGATTTTGAAAATGGGCGTTTGCTTCTTGAACCCCACAATAGCGACAAGCCGCCATAGCTTCTCCTTTACGAATGAGGCCCTTGAATTTCTGAATAATTGGTTGGTCTACCTCTCCTGGAGATTTGTTACTCAAAAAAGTTTTTACCTCTTGAAACTGTATTTGAAGTGCGTCATTGTCTTCTTGAATGTCTGTGGCAAAATCTAAAAAACGGATCACTTCGTCGTCAAAAACAGCAATGTTTCCAGAAGTCTGATAGGCCACATGTACTTCATGTCCTTGGTCTACTAACCTGATTAGGGTACCTCCCATGGAAATTACGTCGTCGTCCGGATGTGGGCTAAAAATAATAGATTTCTTGGGAAATGGATTGGCGCGTTCTGGTCTCTTTGTGTCATCGGCCTGGGGTTTACCTCCAGGCCAACCAGTAATGGTCTGTTGTAACTGATTGAATATTTTTACATTGAGTTCCTCTGCACTTCCAATTTCTGCAATGAGGCTACCCATTCCGTATTCACTATAGTCTTCATTGGTGAGTTTTAATACGGCTTTATTTCTGGTTTCAGACAACCATATGGTCGCTTTTTTAATGAGTCCCTCTGTCCAATCACAATCTCCTACAAGCCATGGCGTAGCTTCTCTGGTAAGGCTTGTAGCGGCAGCCCTATCTATTATAAAATCACAATTTTGATGGTTCTGTAAAAATGTGGCAGGGACAGATTCCTGGATGGGGCCTTCAACAGCTTGTTTAATAATATTGGCCTTTCCTTCTCCCCATGCCATTAATATAATTCTTTTGGCGCCCATAATGGTTCCTACGCCCATAGTAATGGCTTTGGAAGGTACATTTTCTTTACCAAAAAAGTCACTGGCCGCGTCTAATCGAGTGATCCTGTCCAGGCGCACCAGACGGGTTTTACTCTTAAGAGAAGACCCAGGTTCGTTAAAGCCTATATGTCCTGTTCTTCCAATCCCTAGAATTTGAATGTCAATACCGCCTGCATCTATAATTTTTTTCTCGTAATTCTGGCAATAAGCCCTGACAGATTCTTTATTTTGCTGTCCGTCAGGAATGTTAATTTGATGGGCAGGAATGTCTAAATGATCAAATAGATGTTCGCGCATGAAGCGCACATAGGAATGTATGGATTCCGAATGCATGGGGAAGTATTCATCCAGATTAAAGCTAATGACATTAGAAAAACTCACCCCTTGTTCTTTGTGTGCTTGAACCAAGTAATCATAGACTTTAATAGGGGTAGACCCTGTAGCAAGTCCTAAGACCATTTTCTTTCCTTCCTTTTGTCTTTGGCTGACTAATGATATAATTTCTTGGGCCACATAATAGGAGGCTTCTTGAGAATTTTCGTGAATAATGGTATTTATTCTTTCAAACTTTTTTTGTTCTTCCTCGACCATTTTAAATTTGGTTGGTTACTTTAGAC
>JAQWTF010000142.1:0-1626 GCA_029242825.1 Flavobacteriaceae bacterium
CATGTGAACTTAAAAGAGGCATCGGCGGCGCTGCAAGCGCACGCCCAACCAGAAATATCGGCGCCTACCAAACAAGATATTAAAGAAAATTTAGCCCAGTTAGAAGACACTGCTTTTGTGCACCTGCACAACCATTCCCAGTTTTCAGTCTTGCAGTCTACCATGAGTGTAAAGGATTTGGTGGCTCAGGCAGCCAAACAAAATATGCCGGCGGTGGCTCTAACGGACCATGCCAATTTAATGGGGGCTTTCCACTTTGTAAAAGAGGTGAAAGGGCATAACACCAGAATAAAACAGGCCCACAAGGAGGCAGAAGAAGCGGGAACTCCTAAAGAGGGGAGTATCATGACCCCTATTGTGGGTTGTGAATTTTTTGTTTGTGAAGACCATACCAACAAAAATGTAAAAGATTACGGCTACCAGATGGTCTTTTTGGCCAAAAATAAAAAGGGGTACCATAATTTGGCCAAACTGTCTTCAATAGCATATACCAAAGGCTTCTATTATGTGCCCAGAATAGATAAAGCGCTAGTAGAACAATATAAAGAAGACTTGATTGTGCTCTCTGGAAATATGTATGGAGAGGTGGCTGCTAAAATTCTCAATACAGGAGAAACTCAGGCAGAGGAGGCCCTTTTATGGTGGAAAGATACCTTTGGTCCAGACTTTTATGTGGAGCTTATGCGCCACAGTCAGGAAGATGAAGACCGAGTAAACCAGGTATTGGTGCCTATGGCCCAAAAGCATGGAGTGTCTTTGGTGGCCTCTAACAACACCTATTATGCAGACCAGAAAGACGCAGAGGCCCATGATATTTTACTCTGTGTAAAAGATGGAGAAAAGCAAGCCACTCCTATAGGAAGGGGTAGGGGCTACCGATACGGTTTGCCCAATCAGGAGTATTACTTTAAGTCTGCAGCGGAAATGAAATCCCTGTTTTCAGACCTTCCTGAGGCCATTGAAAACACCCATAAAATTGCCGGCCAGATTGAGCCTTTTGAACTGGCGAGGGAGGTGTTATTGCCTGCTTTCGAGATTCCAGCCGAGTTTAAGGTGGCAGAAGATTTGGAAGATGGAGGAAAACGCGGGGAAAATGCGTATTTGCGCCACATTACCTATCAAGGGGCAGAAAAACGTTACGGAGAAATAACTCCTGAGATTGAAGAGCGTTTGGATTTTGAACTAGATACTATTCGAAATTCCGGCTACCCAGGTTATTTCCTCATTGTAGAAGATTTTATTAGAGAAGCGCGTAATATGGACGTGTCTGTAGGCCCTGGAAGGGGTTCTGCAGCGGGTTCTGTAGTGGCTTACTGTCTTTGGATTACCAATATAGATCCTTTAAAGTACGATTTACTTTTTGAGCGTTTCTTAAATCCAGACAGGGTGTCTATGCCCGATATTGATATTGATTTTGACGACGAAGGCCGGGGTCGTGTCATGGATTATGTGATTAAAAAATACGGTTCCAACCAGGTGGCTCAAATCATTACCTATGGTACCATGGCGGCCAAGTCTTCTATTAGAGATACGGCCAGGGTATTGGATTTACCCCTCAACGAGGCAGACAGGATTGCTAAATTACTGCCCAATATGTCTAAACTCGCTAAGATTTTTAGCTATACT
>JAQWTF010000143.1:0-1669 GCA_029242825.1 Flavobacteriaceae bacterium
AGTATAGAGCGAACTTGGCGTGCAGAAGGTAAAGATGTTAATAGGCAGGTTAAAATGTCGGATATTTCCAATATTGGTAAAGCCCTAAATGACGGTTGGGTCATTACTTTTCCTCAAGGGACAACGACACCCTGGAAGCCCATTAGAAAAGGTACTGCACACATCATTAAAAAGTACAAGCCCGTTGTAGTTCCTGTTGTCATAGATGGTTTTAGACGCTCTTTTGATAAGAAAGGCTTGCGTGTTAAAAAGAAAGGAATCTTACAGTCTTTTGTAATTAAACCACCCATGGAAATTGATTATGACAATGATTCCATTGAGCAAATCATTGAAAAATTAGAGTTTGCCATAGAGCAACATCCTTCTTTTCTCAAAGTACTCAAGCCTGAGGAGATTGCTCAAATGGAGCAGGACAACGAGAGGCGTCGCTTTAGAAAACACAAACATCCTAAGGAAGATTAATTTTTTACAGGGTTCTCCTATATTTGATTGTCAGCAGAAGGTTTTTATTAATCCTCTAGCTTAATGAGTTCCTTATAATTGTGTTTCAGTTTTTTCAAAAGTATTCCGTAAAGTAGTCTGTAGAACAAGAGTAAAAGTCCTATTGCAAGGGCAATTACAACAAGTACCACCAGTCCTACAATGCCCCAAAAAACAAAAGTGTTTTCTCTTTGATAGGCCATTTCAAGAATGGTTTCAGATTCAGGACCGTACAATATACTACCAATAAGGCCTCCAAGTGTGGCCACAGCGAGCATACTGAGGTTAAACCAAACGTATTGGCTTACGGTTCTCTTAACTCTTAAAATGCTTTGGATTAATTCTTTCACTGAGGACTGGTAGCTCACCAGTTTATAGTTTTTGTAGAAGAGCACAATAAAGTACACCAAGACCGAATAATTCACAACAGTGAGCACAGTGATAAAGGTAGACAGTCGCATACTTTCTATAATTTCTTTTTGTTCTGCACTTCCAGTAAGAAAACTCAAGGCAGTCCAAAAGACAAATTCAGCAATAGAAATATAATACAACCATTTTACAATAGAAGAAGATCGCTTCCATATTAGGGCGTAAAGCGCTTCTTGATTGAGTTTTGGAAACCCACTTTCCTTAGCCTTCCAATCTCTTTTCAAAAGTTCTAACTCTTTCATATTAAGGCTTTAAGATTTTTTTTAATTTTTTCTTTATTCTATTCATTTTCACCCTTGCATTTACCTCCGTAATTCCTAGGGTTTCTGAAATTTCCTCATAATTCTTGTCTTCTAAATAGAGAAAGATGAGTGCTTTGTCTATATCGTTTAAAGATTTAATTGCGGCGTACATTAATTGTAGTTGCTCCTCTTCTTTCTTATCGTAAGCTTCATAAGCACTTGTTTTGAAAAGCACATGATCAATGTCGTGTACATCTATTCTTTTCTTTTCCTTTCTGTATTGGGTAATGGCTGTATTAATAGCCACCCGATACATCCAAGTACTAAATTTTGAGTCCCCCCTAAACTTAGGGTAGGCTTTCCACAATTGAATACTGATTTCCTGAAACAAATCGTGGTGGCTGTCGTGGTCCTTAGCATAAAGGGTACAGATTTTGTGCACAATGTTTTGGTGTGCTTCAAATGCTATTAAGAATTTATGTTCTAAATCTTTATTCAATCTTTATGGCTCTAGCTGT
>JAQWTF010000148.1:0-5589 GCA_029242825.1 Flavobacteriaceae bacterium
AAAAGACATAGTAGAGGCTCCTGCTGGAATGGTAAAAGTATGAGAAGCATTAGATCCTTGAGCAGAAGTAACAGTATAAGATGTTGTAGTTCCGTCTATAGTTACATCTACAGAAGCACCATTCCAACCATCACCATATGAATCTATCATTGCAATGGTGTAAATACCAGCAACTGCACTAGTAGGAATACATTTGATCACGGTGTTGTACTTATAAGGTGAAGAGAAGTAAGATCCTTGTAAAGATCCTGATCCATCTTTATCTGTAAATACCCTACCATCAGTTAACACCAATTCAAGTCTTACAGGCAAAGCGTCTCCACCAGTATATTGGCTTGAGCTCAAACCTAAAGCTGCAACTGCCTCAGATAAAGTAATTCTCACATTTGCTCTTGGTAACCCAAAAGGCCCAGTGGTAAAGTTAGAAGCGGTTAGTGTAGACACTAAAACTTCACTGCCTTTGAATTGTAAATATACATTTACTTTCTCCATAAGACCACCGTTCTCCACATCTTGAACCTCAATATCTACGTCAAACGCAGAGTTTAGGTCATAACTGTTGAACTCTCCACTGTTTAACGATACAGTTCTAATGATGGCTCCATTGGTAGTGCCCTCAAAAACTTTATCAATCGCATTATCAGACTCTTGACAAGCTACCATAAAAATAGCTATCGAGAGTGTCATTAATTTTAATATTCTATTTTTCATGATATTTTTTATTTAAGGTTAGAAGGACCATTTGTATTCCAGAATGGACGCTCGGAAAGATCTGCTCTCTGCGTAACATTTGCATTGGTATTTGCATAGTTTGCAGGGTAGTACATTAACTGAGGGAATACACCTGGCTCCGGCTCAATATTAGGCTGTAGCGTAGAGGGTAATCCTGTCTTTCTGTAAGTGTTGTAAGCATCTATACCGTTACCCCACATAGAGATCCAGTATTCTTGTGCCCATAAATCTGCTTTTCCAGAAGCAGAGGCTGAATCGTAATCTGCTTCTACTAAAGCTACATAAGCGTCTACATCTGCTGCATCTAAAGCGGGTCCTCCAAGAGAATCTGCTTTTTCAATAGATTTCTTAACACCTGCTAAGGTAGAGGCTTTCATTTCTGAAGGATTCATATAAGCATTCATGAAATCCATCCAAGAAGACAACATTACAGGGGTAACACCTTTTCCTGCAAGACCGTCTCCGTTTACTTGACCGTCAAAACTTCTGTCGTCAAAAGTTCCTCCTGCAGGATAAACGCCATGTAGCGTTCTCAAGAAACCATCTGGTGGAATACCATCACTGTTACCGTGATCTCTACCCCAGTATCCGTCACTTAATCCACAGAATACTTCATTACTAGCTAAATAGTGGAAAGGCGCTGTTTGCAAACCACATTCCAGTACTTCTTCGTTGGCTGCTTCCCCTCCAAATCCTGGAGTAGCAGAAACCTGTCTGTAGAAGTAGTAAGCCATTCTAGGATCTTTCGTAGATCCATGCCCTACTTGCATAGTGTTCATTAACCAGTTAGACATGTAAGTCCCACCACCAGTAGCGGTGTAAGATGATCTGTAAGAAGGGTGTCTGGTATCTGGTTGTACTTCGTTAGCACCCCATTGGAACTGAAAGTCATCTGCTTCTGTCTCAATATAATTGGTCACAGCATTAAATGCACTTGCGTTACCAGTGGTGTAGTGAATTTTCTTTTTAATTGAATTTGCTGCTTTGATCCATTTAGCTGTATCTCCGCTGTAAAAGAAATCTACACTAGGTGTTGGACCACCAGCACCTAAGTTAGCAACTGCGTCGTCTAATATAGACAAGGCTGCGGCATAAACAGTATCTCCACTATCTGCATTAGGGGCTAAATTATCTGCGCCCAATAAAGCTTCTGAGTAAGGGATATTACCGAAATGGTCTACTAGAGTTACAAGGGTGTAGGCTTTTAATACTTGTCCCATCCCTTTGTGAGTCGTTAATCCAGCCTCATCTGCTAAGATATTCATTAGACGAATGTCTTCCATCATGCCCTGGTAAGCATTTCTCCAAACTCCATCAAAAGTAGCAGGATTGTATACTTGAGCATAGTTTCTACCTGACAATTGGTTAATTCTCGTCAATGCGGCACTTCTGCTACCCATGGTATTTACCCAGAAAGCAAAATCTACCTGGATACTATTGATAAAGAATGTAGCATCTGCCTGAGCTGGACTCAGTGCATTTGGGTTATCTGTCAGTTCCAGTTCCATGGTCTCACACGAGGTGAAGGAAACCAAACCAATCATAATAACGGCTATTATTTTGTTTATTTTCATGATATAATATTTTTATTATTAGAACGTCAGTTTAAGACTCAATCCGTATCTCTTAGCACTTGGCCCGTTTAGGTAATCAAAACCTCTACCGTTACCTACTCCTGTACCTGCAATGTTTGGATCAAAATTAGCACCGTCTGGTGTATTGTAAGCGTCATACCACAGGTTGAATCCTGAAGCAGTTAAGTCTACACTTCCAAATGGTGTTTTGTCTAACAAACTCTTAGGTAACTTGTAAGTCAAAGATACCTCTGCCAGCCTCCATACTGAAGCGTCGTATACCAACATTTCATCTGGTCCGTAAAGAACATTTGAGAAATAGTAAGTAGAGTTGTTAATCTGTACGGTATTTGGTGAACCGTCTGCTTGAACTCCTGGTAATATGAATGAGTTCGCTCTGTCTGCTGTTTCTTTTAAAACCCCTCTACCTAGTAAAGTAGCTACTGAGTAAGTGAAGATGTCTCCACCGTGAACATGGTTTACTAAGAAACTCATCGATAAGTTTTTATATGAAACTGTATTGCTGATGTTCATCATCCAATCTGGATTGGCGTCTCCAATAATGTTAATACCATTATCTTCTACATAGCTACCCTGAGAGTTTACTAGGAAGTTTCCATTCTCATCTCTGGCAATAGCTGAACCTACAATAGTTCCTAAGTTTTCACCTACTCTAGCTAAGTTACCTCTGTCTGAGAATCCACCGAATACAATCTCGTCTGTATCTTGACCTAAATCTACCACAATTGCTTCATTGGTAGTCCAGTTTACAAAAGTACTCCAATTAAGTCCGTTTGGATTGTTGAACCAGTCCATTCCTAAATCAATTTCAATACCTTTATTCTCTATTTCACCAATATTGGTTTGAGTAGAAGTGTACCCTGTAGAAGGATCCAAAGGTCTTGAGATAATAAGGTCTTTTGTAGTCTTGTTGTAGATAGAAATATCTGCAGATAATTTGCTGTTGAAAAATCTACCTTCAACTCCAAATTCTAATTCTCCAATCAATTCTGGCTTTAAGTTTGGATTTCCTAACTGAGACCCAGAAGTGTTGGAGATAACCATACCACCGCTTTGATCTTGGAAACTCTGTGTGTTTAAACTTAACACAGAAGCAATTGGATAAGCACTTGGGAAGTTGGCAGAAGTACCATAACCCGCTCTTACTTTTAAGTAATTAACCATATCTGATTTTAGACCATCAAACATTGTTGTTGGAATAATAGATACACTAGCAGATGGGTAGGTAATAGAGTTGTTCTCTGTTGATAAGTTAGATACCCAGTCTTTTCTAGCTGCTACGGTTAAGTAGGCCATACTCTTATAATCTATGGCTGCCTGACCGTATAAACCAATAATATTTCTTTTTTCAAAGTATTGGATTTCATCTTGTAACTCAAAGTTAAAGTGTCTTAACACACCGAATACTTGTTGTCCTGTTGAGGCAACACCATTTCTGTCGTAAGTATCCGATCTTGAAGTGGCTCCTAATGTGAAGGTTAGACCCATGTCGTCATTTAATCTGTAATCTCCGTTAATGGCCAAGTTATGGTCAAAAATAGTTTTTACGTTGTTCCATGTGTCATATACTCCATTTTGATTAGAGATTGAACCTGTTTTACCACCCTTGTTAGAGTAGTTAGTGTTGTTTTCGTTGTACACATCAATACCATAACGGTAAGAAGCGTTCAAGTTGTCACTAATTTCATAGTTTAGAGCTGCTCCTCCAAATACCCTGTTTACTTTTTGGATGGTAGCGGCGTTGGCTACAGTCCATAAAGGGTTTTGAATAGAGTTGTTCTGTCTGTAGTAAATAGACTCCCCTGTTACAGGATTTTGGAATGGTAATCCCATTAAATCTACAGATCTTGGTGTGTAAAAAATGTTTGCAAAAATAGAAGCACCATCTCCACCAACATTAGACCCATAACCTGCCGCAACTGGCGGAGATCTAAACTTTGTTCCTGTGTAGTTTAATGTACCGTTTACAGAGAATTTATTACTCAGTTTGGCATTACCACCAAAACTTAGTGTATTTCTAGATAGTTTGTTTCCAGGAGTAAAACCTTCGTCAGTTAAGTTACCGTAGTTTACATTGTAAGAAACTGATCCGTCAGAACTAGCTCCTCTAATGTTTAAGTTGTGGTTGGTTACTTGTCCTTTTTCAAAGAAATTCTCAACAGATCTGTAAGGCTTCCATTCAACCACTGCGTCTGAAGCAATCCCCAAAGCATCTAATACTGCAGGAATTCCTGTAGAAGCAGAAGCGGTTGTAAATGGGTGTCTTAAAAATCCTGGTTGTCCTGAAGTGGTTCCATTAATCGCTGATTGGTTCCCCCATCCGTCTACACCTTCTTGTCTAAAAGAAGGGCCCCAGTTAGAAAAGAACCATCCGAAGTTTTGGTCAAAACCTCCACCGTAATCATTTTGATATTCTGGCATAGAAGCCATTTCATTTACAAAGACAGAAGAGTTTAATGTGATCTCTGTTTTTCTAGGACCACCAGCACCAGCTTTACCAGCTTTAGTAGTGATTAAAATTACACCGTTTCTACCTTGAGTACCGTATAATGTTGAAGCAGCAAGTCCTTTTAATACACTTACACTTTCAATATTGTTTGGATCAATATCTACGAAACGTGAAGAACCATTGTTTCCATCTACGAAGTCTCCTTGGCTGTTAGTCTCCGTAGAAAAAGGAATTCCATCTACAATAAACAACGGCTGGTTGTCTTGTGAGAAAGAGTTCATACCACGAATCATAATAGAAGTACCTGATCCTGATAAACCGGACTGGTTTGTAATGTTTACCCCAGAAGCTTTACCTGCAAGTACCCTACCGATGTCTCCATCTGCACGTTGCTCTAATTGAGACTGATCTACTTCAGATACCGCATAACCTAAGGCTTTTTTCTCACGCTTTATACCTAGGGAAGTAACAATTACTTCATCTAGTTGCTGAGAATCAGTGTCTAGGGTTACATTGATCGTATTTGAAGCCCCTACCACAACTGTTTTGGCTACATAGCCAATAAAGCTGAAAGAAAGAGTTTCTCCTTCATTTGCGAAGATGGTGTAGTTTCCATCAAAATCTGTGGAAACACCATTCGTTGTACCTTGAACAATTACAGTGGCACCTGGAAGAGGAATTCCATCCCCATCAGAAACCGTACCTGAAATTGTCTTTTCTTGTGCGAACAGAAGCTGCACAGCAAACACTAAGGCTAGTGTTAAAATTCCATTTAGTTTTGTTTTCATTGTTAGTTAATTTGAATTAGCAAAC
>JAQWTF010000152.1:0-2099 GCA_029242825.1 Flavobacteriaceae bacterium
CTAATCTTTATGGCTCTGGGAAATAACTTAGTGGCCTTTGAACGTTATGTTATGGAGGTTTTTTGGTTGGTATTACTTCATAATTTAGTAGCTTTTAGTACAGGTTTTAGCTTGGCTAAATGGTGGAGACTTTCCTGGAAAGACACTAAGACAATTACCATTGAGACAGGCATTCAAAATTCTGGGCTTGGTCTTCTTTTGATTTTTACTTTTTTTGATGGTTTGGGAGGTATGGCCATTTTAACTGCTTTTTGGGGAATTTGGCATTTAATATCAGGCCTTTTGCTGGGAACTTTTTTTAGAAATTATTCCGCATTAAATGTAAAAGTGTATGATTAGCGTGCAAAACCTAGTCACTAATTCAGTCAAAACTTTGGTCCGATTTGCGTTATGGTGTTATTTTAAACGCATTGTAGTGACGGGTTTTTCAAAAGAAGACCATGCTGAATCAGTCATATATTTGGGCAACCATCAAAATGCTTTAATCGACGCTTTACTGATCGCTACAACCACAAGGAGGAAGACTACTTTTCTCACTAGATCAGATGTGTTTAAAAATCCTTTGATTGGACATTTTTTAAGATATATAGGTATGTTACCTATCTATAGATTTAGGGATGGTGTAGATACCCTTTCTATGAACAAACCTATTTTTAATCGTTGTGGGGAAGTGCTTCATAATCATGAAGCTATATTGATATTTCCTGAAGGGAATCATGGGTTAAAAAGGAGGGTAAGACCATTGAAAAAAGGTTTTGTGAGTCTTTTATCTCATCGTTGGACCATTGATAAGCAGCCTGTTTACTTATCTCCTATTGGAGTTAACTACATTAAAGCAGTGCGTTTTCCAGATGCGGTTTCGATTGTTTATGGAGAAAGCCATAAAGTGGAACCTTTTGAGATTAATAAAGAGAATACCCATTCACTGTTATGGGCTTTACATGAAAAATTAGCTGTTTTGACTACTCATATTCCCGAGTCTCTTGAAGGGTATTACAATCAAATTGACGCTGCTTTGGAGCAAGATGCCCGACTCTTTTTAAATCCATTAAAAACCAATGATTTAATTGCTCAGTTCGAACATGCCCTTCAATCTAAAGGATCTTTAGAATCTGTAACTCGTAAAATTTTTACTGACAACACTGATTTAAATAAATCATTTTTTTCGAGAATAGGTAGTCTATTTTTAAAGCTCCTTTTTGAATTTATAAATATAGTGCCTATAAGTATATGGCGTCTGTTTTTAAAGCCAAGTATAAAGCAGCCTGAATTTGTAAGTACTGCTAGATTTGGTTTTTCGTTATTGTTTTTTCCATGTTACTTTTTACTACTTTTTATTTTAATTGCAGTGTTTAGCAAAAACATAGGGATGGCTTTAGCCATCCCTATGGGTCATTTTATGATGAATTTAATATTTGTAAAAAAAATACTTTAGTTACATTAAATTACTAAAGAATATTGCATTAGCCAAGAACTTATTAGTTCCGTACCAAAAGGCTCTAAAATTGGTGTTGTCTGTGAACAAAATTACATTTCCTCTACCTAAACCAGATACTTTAAATGGTACAGTGTTGGGAATTAAAGTAGCATTCACTTTAGAGTGGTATCCGCTTAAAAGCGGCGAAGAAGTATATTGAATTGGGTTATTGAAACTTTGTTTGTCTGCTTCAAGATATACATTTGTTTTTCTAAACATGGCCACATAAGCATTGTGATACCCGTAGTTAATTGGGTGACTCAGATCTAATTTGGCTTCGAAAATAGCACCACCTGTTTCTTGTGCCCCATAGAAATTCTGCCTGTCTTCATAAGAGATTCCTTTGGCTTCTAAAGGCGCATTTTTGAATGTTAGGTCCATAAATTCGTTTTTAGAAATCCATTTGGCGGAATTTTTATACGCTATTAAAGTGCCTCCATCTTTCACCCATTCTTTAATTTTATCTGAAGCAGCTGAATTCAATGCACTTCCATACATATTAGGAACTATAAGGGTGGTGTATCTGGAAAGATCTACCCGGCTAAAATAGTCAAGGTCTATTTTGGTGAGTTTCATATCGTACCTTTGGTCAAATAGATGCCAAATTTCTCCAGCGTCATAA
>JAQWTF010000007.1:0-19419 GCA_029242825.1 Flavobacteriaceae bacterium
CCCGCTAACAGCAATAAAGTTAGTTAATGACCTGGTAGCTCAGTTGGTAGAGCATCTCCCTTTTAAGGAGAGGGTCCTGGGTTCGAGCCCCAGCCCGGTCACAAAAAAGTTAAGTCTTGCACTTAACTTTTTTTGTTTGCACCCTTTTTGAACAAATTTTTGTTTCTTTAATGCGCAAATGCTCACGTGGTGAAATTGGTAGACATGCCATCTTGAGGGGGTGGTGTCCTATGGACGTGCTGGTTCGAATCCAGTCGTGAGCACAGAAAATCATATCACTTAACTTAAGCGGCTTCCCTAGGAAGTCGCTTTTTTTTTCTACAAGAGGCCCTTTTTAAGACCCTACAGTTTCAAAAGATTTACTACATTTAAAATCGTATTAAATCCTGAAATATTTCATTAGTGACAACACCCAATAAAGTTTCAATCATAGGCGGCGGAATACAAGGATTGTGCACCGCATATTACCTCAATAAACAGGGGCTTGAAGTAAGTATATTTGAGCCTAAAACAGCAGAGACGGGTGCCTCATATGTTAATGCTGGCTACCTTACACCCAGTCATATTATTCCATTGGCAGCGCCAGGAATGATTCGCAAAGGATTAAAATGGATGCTGAATTCCAGTAGTCCATTTTATGTGAAACCAAGAATAGACAAAGCTTTTATTAAGTGGTCATGGCGGTTTTATAAATCGAGTACACTACAAAAAGTAAATGCAGCCATACCCGTAATTAAGGAAATAAATCTGCTGAGTGAACAGTGTTTCAAAGAGATTAAATTAAGTGGAGATTTAGGAGACTTTCAATTAGACCATCATGGGCTACTCATGCTTTATAAAACTAAAGCTGCTGGCGAGGCTGAAAATGAGGTGGCCAAAAAAGCGGCCAATCTTGGCCTACAGGTGAGCTATCCAAATCAGATAGAATTAAACAGCCTACAACCTCAGCTAAGCAAAGACATTCTAGGGGGTATATTATACGACTGTGACAGCCATACCACCCCAACAGAAATAATGCCTAAGCTAAAAAAGAGGCTCCTAGATTCTGGGGTCAAGTTCATCACAGAAAAGGTGTGCCGATTTGAACAAAAGGAAAATGAACTTACCGCTATTGTCACGGACAAAAACAACTACCCTACAGAAGAGGTCGTTATAGCTGCAGGGGCATGGAGTGGCCAACTCGCCAAACAGCTACACATAGATGTATCACTAGAGGCAGGAAAAGGGTACAGAATAGATGTTCACAGAGAGACTGGTATAAAAATACCCGCCATACTCATGGAAGCAAAAGTAGCCGTGACACCAATGAAAGGTTTTACACGTTTTGCAGGAACCATGGAATTATCCGGTATTAATACAACCATTAGGAAAGAGCGGGTCAATGCCATTGCTAAAGCTGCAGAGGCCTATTATCCAGGGCTAAAAATCACAGCTGCTGAAAAAGAGGCAGCCGTTTCAGGAATGCGTCCCGTTTCTCCAGATGGGCTACCATACATTGGAAGGCCAAAGGCCATAAAAAATCTTTGTTTCGCAACAGGCCATGCCATGATGGGATGGAGTCTTGGACCAGCCACAGGTAAGTTAATTTCGGAAATTATTTTAAATAAAAAACCCAGTATGGATCTATCACCCTTTGATCCTAACCGAAAATTCTAATCCCTAGATCTAATTCTAATCTCTAGACCTAATTTTAATCCACAGACCTAATTCTAATCGAGTGACCTAATTTTAACCTTTTTAAACCACACCCCTGAACCGTGATCTTGTAGGGCTAAATATCCCAAATTAGCCTTCCCATAGTCAGGATAGTCAGACCATTTTCCGCTGTTTCTAAGTGCTTGCCATTCAGACGTAAATTTATCAAAAGACACTATAAGCGCGCCGTTTAGGTAATGAGACACCTTGCCATGATCGAAAATAATTCGGCTGCTATTCCATTCCCCTACTCTATTCAAACGCTTGGCGTCGTTAGCAATATGCATGGCGTAATTGGCGCCTGTTTTTTGCCAATCCTCTATGGGAGAAGGAAAGCCAACATCGTCCAAAAGCTGATACTCCGGTGCAGTCTGATAGGGTGAATGATAAATGGGGTCTTCTACCACATGATAAAAAACACCACTATTACCTTCTGGACTTATTTTCCAAGACCAGGAAAGTTCAAAGTTCTCGTACATTTTAGTAGAAATAATATCTCCTCCCACATCTCCAGCCATGCCAAAGCAACTGATAAGACTATCAGAGATTTGCCAATTGGCAGGAAGTGTGTCCTGGTTATAGCCCCGCCATTTTTCTGGAGACATTAAAGATTCCCAAGAATCACTTTCATTTAGATCTCCTATTTCTATTGAATCAATTTGGGGTACACTATTAGAAAGAGTGCCCTTATTTTGATTGTTTTTACAACTAATTTGGCCTGCTAAAAGCAGCCCGATGCCCCATAAATATATCTTTTTCATCATTTATTTTTTTAATTTCATGCTTTTAGGATCCCATAAAATGGCCTTATTCTGATAGTAACTGTCATTACACGCTAAGGCGGGTGCAGCAGCCCTGTAACCGAAAACTGCGTCTTCTACCACAGAATCTCCTCCTCTAATGGCAGTAAGCCAATTACCAAAATGATCATGATGTGCTCCTAGGTATCCTTTTTCTGCTTCATACACAATCTCCTCTTGAGGCTTCATTTGTTTTCTAGCAACGCTATAAGCAGAACTACTGTCTTTTGCTTGAGCTGCCAAATAAGGGTCTGTCTCAAAACTTTCTGCATTTCTCCTCAAAATTACTTTATCCCATTGCACATCCATAGCTCCTTCACTACCAACAATGCGCAAATAAGTAGTTCCAGAGGTGCCATCTACAAAATTACACCGTAACGAGAGATTAAAAGCAGGGTGCTGTGGTGTTTTTGGATAGTCAAATACTCCTAACATTACATCCGGCACCTCCCTCCCATCATTCCAGTATCTGAGGCCTCCAGAGGCATAGATCTGATCAGGTCCATAAGAATTAGTGATAAAATGTAAGCTAGAAAATAAGTGCACAAATAAATCTCCTGACATTCCAGTCCCGTAATCTCTGTAATTTCTCCATCTAAAAAAACGCATGGGATCAAAGTCCCTCTTATTGGTATTACTCAAAAAAGTATCCCAATCTACCGTATCTGTAGAAGCGTCTTCTGGTATATTGTATTGCCAAGCTCCTGTAGGGCTTCTTCTTGCCCAAAACCCTTCTGCAAAATTAATGTCCCCTATAGCGCCTTGGGCCAATAGTTCTCTAGCTTTTTCATTACCAAGAGAGGAGAGTCCCTGACTACCCACCATAAAAACTTTTCCAGTTTTTCTTTGTGCTTTAATTACGGCGTGTCCTTCCTCCAAACTGTGAACCATGGGCTTTTCACAATACACATGTTTTCCAGCATACATAGCATCTATAGAAATTTGCTTGTGCCAATGATCAGGTGTTCCAATAATAACGGCGTCTACCTCGGGGCGGGCTAGTATTTCCTTATAATCTCTTGTAGTGAAAATATCATTTCCCCATTGAGATTTAGCCTTGTCTAAGTGACCTTGATAGAGGTCACAAACAGCCACTAATTTTACACCAGCATGGGCTAAAACAGCATAGGTATCTTGTGTTCCCATTCCCCCTGCTCCTATAAGAGCGATCTGGACTGTTGAATTTTTTGACAAAAGATCTGATTTATAATTCCTTTTGAGCGGCTGTATAGGGCTTGCAGATAGAAGAGAGGGCGAAGCAGCTAGTGCCATACTCCCTATAGAGAATTTTTGCACAAATTGCTTTCTGCTCCATCCAAAACTAGAGGGAGTATTTGATAATAGATTTGATTTTTTCATAAAATAAGCTTGGTTGGTTGGTGGGCATTAAGTTATAAAAAATACTGCATAAGGAACTCATACACTAATAAAATATAATTACTGTTTAATATTACTATAAAAAAGATAAACAAATTGGATAAATATTGTAACTTTGTTTAAGTTCAAAAAACATGAAATGAGTTTAGTAAAAAAGACTTTCAGCATAAAAGATCTAGAAAACCTTTCTGGTATTAAAGCCCATACAATAAGGATCTGGGAGAAAAGATACAACCTACTGAGTCCAGAACGCACACAGACAAATATCAGAATGTATAGTCTACTGAGTTTACAAAAACTCTTAAACATAACGTTACTGTATGAAAATGGGCTTAAGATTTCTAAAATTGCTCAATTAACCAATGAGGAAATCCCATTAAAAGTTAGAGAGATTATTGATGAAAAATCTATCAAAAATAACATGATGAATGCGCTAAAGCTATCCATGATTAATTTTGATCAAAATCTCTTCCACAATACCTATAACCAGCTATTAGTAGACTTGAGCTTTAGAGAAATCTTCAAAGATTATTTTGTACCCCTACTCCAAGAATTAGGCTATCTGTGGCAAACAAATACAATAAGTACTACCCACGAGCACTTTATCACTAATTTTATAAAACAAAAAGTATACACGAATACAGAAAAAGTACAAAGATTAGAGCCGGTAGATCCAAATAAAATTTTTGTGTTGTTTTTACCTGAAAATGAAGTGCATGAATTAGGGATACTGTACCTAAATTATGAACTCAATTTAAGGGGGTATAAAAGTATTTACTTAGGACAAAGTGTTCCAATAGAAAACCTAGAACCCCTATTAGCCAATGACAACTTCATTGAATTTGTCACCTATGCTACTGTGGAACCATCCAAAGAAAAAATTGACAAATACATCCAACGTTTCAAAAAGAAACTACTCAATAAAAAAACATCACGTCTTTCTGTATTGGGTTTTCAAACCCAATTTATAGATTTAGTAAACAAACCAGAACAAGTAGGCGTATACAGAGGATACAAAGAATTAATTGAGGATTTAAATTTATAAATAATGAAAAAAATTACGATCATAGGTTCTGGTTTCTCCTCTTTATCTGCCGCATGCTATTTGGCAAAAGCAGGTCACCAGGTCTCTTTATTTGAGAAAAACAGCACCGTAGGAGGCAGGGCTAGACAATTAAAAAGAGATGGTTTTACCTTTGACATGGGCCCCAGCTGGTATTGGATGCCCGATATTTTTGATAAATTTTTTGCAGACTTTGGTAAAGCTACAAAGGATTACTACCAACTAGACAAATTAAGTCCTGCATACAATATTTACTTCAATGAAGGAAACCTTACCATAGGTGACAGCCTAGATAAAATTGTACAGGCCTTTGAAGAAATTGAAGTAGGTAGTGGTGCTAAATTGGAGAAATTTATAGCGGAAGCACAAGACCATTACAGGATTGCAATAGATAAAATAGTGTTGAGACCCGGTTTATCTCCACTCGAATTGGTTACCCCTGAGACAATTACTAGAGTAGACCGTTTCTTTAGAACAATCAGTCAAAGAGTAAGAAAAGATTTTAAGAACCCTAAATTAATAGCAACACTTGAGTTTCCAGTATTGTTCTTGGGAGCAAAACCAAATCAAACACCCTCATTCTACAGTTTTATGAATTTTGCAGATTTTGGTCTGGGAACTTGGCACCCTAAAGGTGGTATGTATGAGATTGTCTTGGCTATGGAAAAATTAGCGCTTTCTTTAGGAGTCAAAATTCACACCAATAGTCCAGTAGATAAAATAATTGTCAGAGATAAGAAAGCTGTAGGGATTTCAATTAATGGGAAAGATATTATGTCCGATATTGTACTGAGTGGAGCAGATTACCACCATTCTGAAACCTTATTAGACCCACCCTTCAGACAGTATTCAGAAACCTACTGGGATAAGAAAACATTTGCACCTTCTTCTTTGCTATTTTATGTAGGATTCAATGAAAGGGTTCCAAATGTGGAACACCACAACCTATTTTTTGACAGTGACTTTACCAAGCATGCAGAAGAAATATACGACAATGCTGTTTGGCCATCTGATCCATTGTTTTACGCCAATTTCCCCTCCATTTCTGATCCTTCTATGGCCCCAGAAAATTGTGAAACAGGCTTTTTCTTAATTCCAATTGCTCCAGATTTAGAAGACAATAAAAATTTAAGGGAAGAATACTTTGATAAAATCATGGATAGATTTGAAGATAAAATAGGAAAAAACGTTCGTGATAGTATTATCTTTAAAGAATCTTTTTGTGTAAAAGACTTTAAAGAAACCTATAACTCATATAAAGGAAATGCCTATGGTATGGCCAACACTTTAATGCAAACTGCTTTTTTAAGGCCAAAATTAAAAAGCAGTAGGGTGCAAAATTTATATTTCACAGGCCAACTTACAGTTCCAGGACCAGGAGTTCCTCCAGCCCTTATTTCTGGTAAAATTGTAGCGGACCTTATTTCAAAAAAATAATACGGATGAAAAGCCTATTTGATCAAGTTTCTTACAGATGCAGTAAACAAGTTACTGAATCTTACAGCACCTCATTTTCACTAGCCACTAAAATGTTAGATATTAGTATTAGGCAAGACATTTATAACATCTACGGTTTTGTAAGATTCGCAGACGAAATTGTAGATAGTTTTCACGATTATGACAAGGCTTTACTGTTTGAAAGATTTGAAAGTGATTTAGCCAATGCCCTTAAGGATAAGATTAGTCTAAACCCTATTCTAAACGCTTTTCAACATTCCTTCCATAAATACGAAATTCCCATGGAACTAGTTTCAGCTTTCATGAAAAGTATGAAAATGGATTTGACTAAAGAGGCTTATATCACAGAAGCAGAGTACAAAGAATACATCTATGGATCTGCAGATGTTGTAGGACTTATGTGTTTAAAGGTTTTTGTAAAAGGAAACATGGAACAGTACAACAATTTAAAAGATGCTGCAATGGCTTTAGGATCTGCCTTTCAGAAGGTTAACTTCCTGAGAGATCTCAAAGCAGATTTTGAAGGACTCAATAGGACCTACTTTCCTAACACAAATCTAAACGCCTTAGATGAAGCGGCCAAGGCGAAAATCATAGAAGAAATTCAAGAGGACTTTTCAAATGGATTGGCAGGAATAGTTTTACTCCCTAAAGAAGTGAAATTTGGCGTATATACTGCCTATATTTATTATTACAAACTACTTAAGAAACTAAAGAATACGCCTCCATTAGAAATAAAAAACACCAGAATTCGGGTAGCCAATCATCAAAAGATGGGCTTGTTGTTAAAGTCTTATTTGAGTTGTAAATTTAACCTAGTTATTAAACCTTCATAATTAAAAAAAATGCACATATTTTATTGGGCTTTATGTTTTATCACTACATTTTGTATCATGGAATTCATGGCTTGGTTTTCACATAAATATATCATGCATGGGTTTTTATGGCATTTACACAAGGACCATCACAAGAAAGATCATGATAGTTGGTTCGAAAGAAATGACGCTTTCTTTATTTTCTATGCCGTTATTAGTATGAGCTTTATCATGACTGCTGTAAACACCTCTTTCTGGCAAGGATGGCCCATTGGAGTAGGAATTATGGCCTACGGTTTTGCTTACTTCATGGTGCATGATATTTTTATACACCAACGTTTTAAATGGTTTAGAAACGCCAATAACAAATACGCAAAAGGAATTAGAAGGGCTCATAAAATGCACCACAAACATTTAGGAAAAGAAGATGGAGAGTGCTTTGGAATGTTGTTTGTCCCCTTTAAATATTTCAAATAATGCAAAAAAAAGCCATTGTTATTGGCGCAGGTATTGCTGGATTAGCTTGTAGCTTACGATTACAAAAAAAAGGCTATCAGGTAACTGTTATTGAAAGAAACAGCTATACTGGAGGTAAAATGCATGTCCTGAAAAAAGATGGATATAGGTTTGATCTAGGTCCCTCATTATTTACCATGCCAGAATTAGTAGAATCTCTATTTGAATTATTTGAAAAGCCCGTTGAAAATTACTTTACCTATAAAAAAGAGGCTGTAATTTGTCATTATTTCTGGCCAGATGGAAGCTTCTTTAAGGCCTTGGCGGATCCAGAAGAATGGATCAAAGAAGCAGCAGATTTTTTCGGAGAACCCTCAGAGGTTTTAAAAGACTATTTAGATAATAGTGCCAAAAAATACGCTTTAACCGCTCCAATTTTCTTAGAAAAATCATTACATGATTGGAGTACTTACTTTAGTAGCACTACACTAAAAGCTATTGGTAATTTAGGCGCTTTAGATCTATTTATTTCACTGGACAAACACCATAAAAATATATTTACCAACAAAAAACTCATACAATACTTCAATAGATTTGCCACCTATAATGGCTCCTCTCCCTTTAAGACTTCTGCTATTATGAGTATGATTCCTCATTTAGAAATGCACAAAGGGACTTATTTCCCTACAGAGGGTATGCATGCTATAGGGCAATCGCTTTTTCAATTGGCCAAAGATGTGGGGGTCCGTTTTCTACTTGAAACCCCTGTACTTAAAATTAATGTCAAAAATAATAGCGCAAAGGGAGTGGAAATAACCGTAAATGGAGAAAACCAATACTTAGAAGCAGACGTGGTGGTATCTAATGCAGACGTGTTTCACACCTATGAAAAACTACTTCCAACCGTTCAAACTCCTAAGAGAATTGTTCAAGAAGAGAGATCGAGTTCTGGGCTTATTTTTTATTGGGGTATTGCTTCCACTTTTCCTTCCTTAAACCTTCACAATATTTTTTTTAGTGATGACTATGAAAGTGAATTCAAAGAAATATTTGAACAACACACCCTACCTTCTGATCCAACAATTTATGTAAACATAAGTTCAAAGGAAAAACCTTCGGACGCCCCTGAAAATTGTGAAAATTGGTTTGTCATGGTTAACGCCCCAGCAAATCAAGGCCAAGACTGGGAAGATTTAAAACAAAAAATGAAGCATACAATTATCCAGAAATTGTCTAATCTATTGGGGGTTAATATATCTGACTATATTGTCTGTGAAGAAATTTTAGATCCAGTTGGTATAGAAAAAAATACCAGTGCTTACCAAGGTGCCCTTTACGGTACTTCAAGTAACGATCCTAAAGCAGCATTTTTAAGACAATCTAATAAAAGCCATATTGATAATTTATTTTTTTGCGGTGGATCTGCACATCCTGGTGGTGGGATTCCGCTATGTCTGCAGTCTGCAAAAATTACAGCTGATCTAGTTCCGACAATTTAATCCAAGACAATTAATTTTGCAGAAAATTGCATGATTTAAATTTGACCCAACACCATAAAATATCATTAGAAAAAAATCATTCGCTAGAAATTAAAACAAAAAAATAATTGATGACAAAGACTATTGAAAGACAAATTGAGCCCAAAACAACTTTGGCTATTGGATTAGTTTGGCTATTCAACATTACAGCAATAATTGGTATTGGATTAGGACACCAAGAATGGTTTATTGAGAAAACATATGTAAATATGCTGCTTTACACTGTTTTTTTAATCGCTCTATTTCCTATAAACAGCTCACGAAATATATTTCTTTTCACTTTGGCGTTTCTAATTGGCATGTCTAGTGAATGGATAGGTGTACATACGTCTTGGCTATTTGGCAGTTACTTCTACGGGGAAAATTTAGGGGTTAAGTTAGGTGGAGTACCCCTACTTATTGGTGTAAACTGGGCTGTGCTTAGTCTAATATCGGCAGATCTCGTACATCGGTTAAATACCTCTAAATATATTAAAGCACTACTTGCTGCAAGTCTCATGGTGGGCTTAGACCTATTCATGGAATACTCAGCAGCTTCATTAGACTTTTGGTACTTTGAGGGTGGGCTAGCACCTTTAAAAAACTACCTGAGCTGGTTTGCGGTGGCCTTTGTGATTCAGCTGCTTATAAACGACAACTATTCTCATGGAAACAGAAAGTATTCGCTACATCTAATCCTAAGTCAATACGCTTTTTTCGCGGCTTATTTATTGCTTCAGTAAGGAGGATAATTCTGCCATAAAATCTGGTTTGTCCCAATCGCTAATTCGAGAAGTTTCTAACACTATTTTACCTGTTGAACTAACGACATAAGTGGTGCCTAAATCCATGCTTTTAAAAGGGCTTTTGTCTTCCACTACCCTATAAGTAATAGGAAATGAAAAGTTTTGGGTTTTTATGAACTGCCTTACGGGATCACGTTCCTCATCTGTAACAATAAGAAAAACAATATCATTGCCAAAACGATTGTAAAGCCTTTCAATACTTTCTAGGGAAGCCTTTGAAGGCAAATGCCAAGAGGCCCAAAATGACACAAAAACAAGCTTTCCTTTATACTGCTCTAAAGAAAAAAAGTTCCAATCCTTATCTTTTAACCTCCATTGATAGGTGGGAAGTTCGTATTGATCTTCTATACTTAAAAAGCTTGGTGTTGGCGCGAGTAATTTGGTCAAGAGTAATTTACCTTGACTCCCTAGTGGTGAATACATCAGTAACAACACTAGTCCAATAGCGATAAGTATTAGGACAGATTTTGACTTCATAGTATAAAAAAAAAAAAACACTCCATACTAGATGGAGTGTTTTTGTATTTATTGGACTACTTATACCTAAGCAGCGTTCTCTTTTTTAATTACATTTAAAGCAGATCCTGCTCTAAACCAAGCTATCTGTGAATCATTATAAGTATGATTTACTTGAATAGTATGAGCAGTTCCATCTGAGTGTTTAATTTCAATAGTCAATGGTTGCCCGGCTTTAAATGAAGCAATATCTACAAAGTTAAAGGTATCGTCTTCTTTGATTAAATCGTAATCAGACTCATTGACAAAAGTCAAACCTAGCATTCCTTGTTTTTTAAGGTTTGTTTCGTGAATACGAGCAAAAGATTTTACAAGTACTGCCGCTACACCTAAATGTCTTGGTTGCATGGCCGCATGCTCTCTAGAAGAACCTTCCCCGTAGTTATGATCCCCTACCACTATGGTTTTAATACCAGCGGCTTTGTAAGCCCTTTGAGCGTCTGGCACTCCCATGTATTCACCACTAAGTTGGTTTTTTACAAAATTTGTTTTTTGATTGAAAGCATTTACTGCTCCAATCAATGTGTTGTTCGCAATATTGTCTAAGTGACCTCTAAATCGCAACCATGGACCCGCCATAGAAATATGGTCTGTAGTACATTTACCTTGTGCTTTAATTAGGAGTTTCACTGCTGCCAAACTTTCGTTTTCAATGGGCTCAAAAGACTCCAACAATTGCAATCTTTCTGAAGTAGGACTTACTTTAACTGAAACTCCAGAACCATCTTCATCAGGAGCAATAAAACCAGCGTCTTCTACTGCAAACCCATTTACAGGTAATTCAATACCCAAGGGCATATCTAATTTAACGGCTTCCCCATCTTCATTGATCAAGGTGTCGTTCATTGGATCGAAATCCAACCTTCCTGAGATTGCTATAGCTGCAACCATTTCAGGGGAACCTACAAAGGCATGGGTATTTGGGTTACCGTCTGCACGCTTAGAAAAGTTTCTATTAAAAGAATGTACAATGGTATTTTTCTCGTCCCCTTTAAGGTCACTTCTGTCCCATTGTCCAATACAAGGACCACAAGCATTGGTAAATATCGTAGCGCCTACCTCTTCAAAAATCTGAAGTAGTCCATCTCGTTCTGCAGTAAATCTAATTTGTTCAGAACCTGGATTAATACCGAAATCTGACTTAGGTTTAATCTTCTTGTCAATAGCCTGTTTTGCTATTGAAGCCGCTCTTGTCAAATCTTCGTAAGAAGAGTTTGTACAAGATCCTATCAATCCCCAATCTACTTTTAAAGGCCAATCATTTGCCTTGGCCTTCTCTCCTAATTCTCCAACTGGAGTGGCAAGATCTGGTGTGAAAGGACCGTTTAAATGAGGTCTTAACGTATTTAAGTCTATTTCAATGATCTCATCAAAGTATTTTTCTGGCTGTGCGTACACTTCAGGATCTGCTGTAAGGTAATCTTTAACCTCATTTGCAGCGTCTGCAACGTCATTTCTATCTGTAGCCCTTAAATAACGTTCCATTGAAGCGTCGTATCCAAAGGTGGAGGTAGTAGCGCCTATTTCAGCACCCATGTTACATATGGTACCTTTACCGGTACATGATAAGTTTAGTGCACCTTCCCCAAAATACTCTACTATAGCTCCTGTTCCTCCTTTAACAGTCAGAATTCCAGCAACCTTAAGAATCACATCCTTAGCAGAAGTCCAACCAGAAATATTACCAGTTAACTTGACCCCAATCAATTTTGGAAATTTTAGCTCCCAAGCCATACCTGCCATTACATCTACTGCGTCTGCACCTCCTACTCCAATAGCTAACATTCCAAGACCACCTGCGTTTACAGTATGTGAGTCAGTACCAATCATCATGCCTCCTGGGAAAGCATAATTTTCTAAAACTACTTGGTGAATAATACCTGCGCCTGGTTTCCAAAAACCAATACCGTATTTGTTTGAAACAGATTCCAAGAAATTAAATACCTCTTCACTGGTACTATTAGCTACTTTTAAATCTGCCACTGCACCACTTTTAGCTTGAATAAGGTGGTCACAATGAACTGTTGTGGGTACTGCAACTTTGGCCTTTCCGGCTTGCATAAACTGCAACAAAGCCATTTGAGCGGTAGCATCTTGACAAGCAATTCTATCAGGGGCAAAGTCTACATAGTCTTTCCCTCTGGTAAATGCTTTATTTGGTGTGCCATCCCACAAATGGCTATATAATATCTTTTCAGACAAAGTTAAGGGTCTCCCCACTAATTCACGTGCTTGATCTACACGCTCCGCCATTTGGGAATACACCCCTTTGATCATATCTATGTCAAATGCCATTTGATTTTGGTATTTAAGTTAATGCTGGTAAAAATAGTAAAAAGTGAGGAGTTCAATAGCAAGAAATCGTTTTCGAAAGGAGTTTATTCAACTTTTATTAAGAAACAGTCTTGTTTTTAATAAATTGACAACAAACACCCATGAAAATTATTCTTTCACCCAGTTGTTTGCAAAATCACAGTCTCTATTAGACTTACTTACACTGATGTAAGTATCCTCAATATGGGTTGCTCGCCAAGCATTAATTGCTTTTAATTGTTTTTCGGTCTTAGCGAGTTCTTGAATTTTCATATAATCTCTGGCAAAATCTGCCGTATGCTCATCGTACCTATTAGAGATTTTTAATATTTTGTATTTGGTTTGTCCACCTCTTGGATCTGGCTCTTCTATGGGAGATGAAATTTCATTGTCATTTAAATTACTCACTTGCTTATAAAGACTTGGATCCATTTTAGTTAATTCAAATCTAGAATCGTAATTGGTTGGATTTCTAAGTACTCCCCCGTCAAATTTGGTTTCTTTTTCATCAGAGAAATTAAGTGCCGCTTCTGCAAAAGTAAAGGCGCCTTCCTCAATTTTCTTTTTAATATCCTTTAATTCATCAATAGCCTCTTTTACAGCACTACTTGGCACTTCAGGGACCATTAAAATATGTCTTAAATCTAATTCCTGACCCCTGATTTTTTCAATATAAATAATATGATAACCAAAGGGGGTTTCAAATGGTTCTGAAATCTCACCTTCTTGTAAAGAAAAAGCCACATCCTTAAATTCTTTCACAAAAGGAGTTTCTCTAGTCATAGGGTAAAAACCACCTTTAGATTTTGAACCAGGATCTTGGGAATATAAAATAGCCTTCACAGAAAAACTCGCATTATTATCTTCCACATCTGCTTTTAATTCCTTGAGCTTGTCTATCACTTTTTGCTTCTCTTCCTCAGGAGCTTTAGGGGTTTTTACAATTTGAGAAATCTCTAACTCAGCACCAAACACAGGGCGTTCTTCTTTAGGGATGTCGTTAAAAAACTGTCTCACTTCCTCTGGAGTAATTTCTATCTCCTCTACTACCTTAGTTTGCATTCTTTCAGAAAGCATTCTGAGTTTATTAATTTTATATAATTCTTGTCTAAAACTCTCTTCATCCTCTTTTTTATACACTTTAAGCACGCGATCCAAAGAACCTGCCTGCGAAACCAACTGTTGTAACTGGCGTTCCCCAATAGCGGCTATTTCGTCGTCTGAAATAAGCACACTATCTTGAACTGCTTGGTGTGCAAAAAGACGGTCTTCCATGAGTTTACCTAGAAGTTGGCAACGATTTACATCTTGATCAGATACTCCTTGACTTTTTAAGTCTATCAGGGTTTTTTCAATATCAGACTCTAATATGACATAATCTCCTACTACAGCTGCAATACCGTCCAGCTTTATTCGTTTGAATGCCTGTTTAACTTCAGATTGAGCCAATGAATCCATTGACTGAGGCGGTTCTACCTGACTGTCTTGCACCGCTAAATTGTCCTGAGCCATTAAGGTCATTGAACACATAAATAATAGCGCTGCACTTATAAAACGAGGGTGTTTAATGGTAAATTTCAAGTTCTTTATTTTTAATAGCTTCATCAATTATATCTCTTTCTATTTGTCTGAGAAACTCCTGTTTCTTTCTGATTTTCAAAATTTGCTCTAAGGATGGCTTCACATAACTTAAAGGGGCTATGTCATTCACTTCTAACACTTCTTGGACTTGACCCAAATATACCCCTAATGAATCCCGTAATTCAAAAAATTGTGATTTTTTTAAATATATTTCTTCATTATCTAGTGCCAAAGGACCTATTTCTTTGACTATTCTAGTCAAAGGAACCCATATGGAGTCGTTTAAATTCAACTTGTTAAATTGAATACTAATAGAATCTAGATAACGTATATCTGATTCTTCAAAAGTTTTTAACTTTCTTGCAATCAAAGCAACATCACTGTAATTTATAGGAAGGCTTACAAATCTCAGCCGAACTAATTTTTCTTTCACTAAAAAGTTTTGTTGCTCATTGGCATAAAAAGCAGCCAACTCTTCAGAGCCAATCACTGTATCTGATCTAGAATTGACTAGTGCCTCTTTATAAGCTAATGTGTATAAATCACTTTTGTAATTAGACACCAAGCGGTCAAAAGCTTCCATTTTTGCAACAGGTAAGTTAATCAGTGATTTCTGTATGAGTAACTCTTTAGCAGCCCATTGGTTAATATAATCATTGACTATTGCTACGGAGTCTTGGGGACTAGCATTCTGGTATAAATAGGATGGAATGTCTTCTAAAAGCAAGTATTGGTCACCTAGTTTCGCCACTGCATTCTGATCAACATCTGGACGTAAAAATGACTCACAGGACTGTAAATAAAAAAGCAGGACTATTAGCCCAAAAGATACATATGAATTTTTCCTGTTCTTCATCTTACAAAAATAAAAAATAAGCTGGTCTATGTCTTGTTTATAAGCCTAAAATTAGGTTAATTTATGACTTAGACTAACACTAAAATGGAAGAAAAAATAAAATTAATCTGGGATTTCAGAGGTCCGAATGCAGCGCCCACAGCCACACATCATACCATTCATTTAAAGGAATTTTGTGAAAAAGAAAATTACCTAGAACTAGACATTGGCACTGCTCTCATTTCTGAAATGCACAGCACGGCATATGTGGTGGTTCCAAAAGACCTCATGATTGTGTTCAGAGACGCACTAAGGCCTCATAGAGGAGAAAAAACAGCTTAACAAAGACTCATGAAACCAGTTTTAAAAACAACATATCGCTCCTTAAAAGGAATTGTTTTAACTGCCACTGCTACGGTTCTTTTTAGCTGCGGCAGCCATCCTAAAAACTTTGACAACGCACTAGATTATGCGCTGTCCAGCCCCTCTAAAAAAATTAAGAAGGTCATGGATAATCTAGAGGCTCACGAGCTTCAAATTTTATTGACAACTGTTGAAAGAGATCTTACAGAAAATCTCGTATTTCTGGAGCATTCATTCCAATTAGACTCCCTAGATTATTTTTATCCTGCCAGCACTGTGAAATTTCCTGCTGCAGTACTATCACTAGAAAAACTCACTGAATTAAATAGGTCTCACCTAGACCATTATATGGTAGAGGGAGATACCAGCATGTATAATTTTGCGGCTACGATCAATGAGATCTTCGCTGTTAGTGATAATGAAGCCAACAACAGGCTTTTTGAATTTCTTGGAAGCGATTATATCAATAGCAAACTAAAAAGCAAAGGCATTCACCCCCTAAGAATATCACACAGACTCTCTACGTCAGATGCCGCCAATCCTACCACCAAGACAATAGATCTACGTTCCAATGGGAACAACACTTTAACCATTCATTCTAACACCAATAATACCCCCAGGCCTTTAAAACTTAACCATCTCAATAAAGGGATTGGCTATATTCAGGATGGGCTCCCCATAGGCACCCCTTTTGATTTTTCTTATAAAAATTATTTTTCACTCAGCGCACAGCACGAAATGATCAAAAGAGTCATTTTCCCTGAGGCCTTTAAGGCATCTGAACGTTTTCTAATATCAGAAGAAAAACGGAATTTTTTGCTGGAGTCTATGCACAAACTACCCAGAGAACAAGGCTATGATCCAAAAACATATTATGAGAGTTATGGTAAATTTCTTTGGTTTGGAGACACTAAGAAACAACTACCAAAGCATATAAAAATCTATAATAAAGTGGGATATGCCTATGGCACCCTCACAGATTGCGCTTTTATAGAAGATCGTAAAAATAACTTATCTTATTTTGTAACCGCCACCATTTTAGTCAATCAGAACGGCATATTCAATGACAACAACTACGAGTATGACAGCATAGGGATTCCTTTTCTAGCAGAACTGGGAAGACAAATTCACAAATACGAAAAGTACCGAAAAAAACATCTACGCACCTCCATATCTAAAGGACAGTAGATCCCTTTAAAAAGAACCCTAAAAGGCTATTTTTCTAATGGTACTACGTTCTCAGGAACGCCGTACAAGTCAAAATCTCCTGCTTCCGTAATTTCTACCCTAACAAACTCCCCTACTTTTAGGTAATACGCACTGGCATCTATCAGTACTTCATTGTCTACATCTGGAGAATCTGCCTCTGTCCTACCCACAAAATAGTTTCCTTCTTTTCGATCAATAATACACTTAAAAGAACGGCCTACTTTTTCCTGGTTTAGTTCCCATGAAATTTGGGCTTGAATGTCCATAATCTCCGCTGCTCTGGCTTCTTTCACTTCCTGAGGAACATTGTCTTCTAAGCCATAGGCATGAGTGTCTTCTTCATGACTGTAGGTAAAACATCCCAAACGATCAAAACGACGCTCAATTACCCACTGCTTAAGGGTCTGAAAATCTTCTTCTGTTTCTCCAGGATACCCCACAATCAGGGTTGTTCTAATGGCCATTTCAGGTACTCTTGATCTAAACTCAGTAATGAGTGCATCTGTCTTAGCCTTCGTAGTTCCCCTTCTCATACTCTTGAGAATAGGATCTGAAATATGTTGTAATGGAATGTCTATATAATTACAAATCTTAGGCTCCTGCTTCATGAGGTCTAAGACCTCTAATGGAAAGCCAGTTGGAAAGGCGTAATGCAATCTAATCCAAGAAATGCCCTCTACCTTTACGAGTGCCTCTAACAATGCTGCCAAGGCGCGTTTCTTATACAAATCCAATCCGTAATAGGTAAGGTCTTGTGCAATTAAAATAAGCTCTTTCACCCCTTTTGCGGCCAGTGATTCCGCTTGAGTGATTAGCTCCTCTATTGGGGTGCTCTTGTGTTTTCCTCGCATGAGTGGAATGGCACAAAAAGAACAAGGCCTGTCACATCCCTCAGCAATTTTCATGTAGGCATAATTCTTTGGCGTTGTAGTAAGACGCTCTCCAATAAGCTCATGCTTATAATCTGCCTCTAATGCTTTTAACAAATTAGGCAGTTCAGTGGTCCCAAAATAAGCGTCTACATTAGGAATTTCCTTTTGCAAATCTGGCTTGTAGCGCTCACTTAAACAACCAGTTACAAAAACCTTATCTACTGCTCCTGCCTCTTTTTGAGCCACATAAGACAGTATGGTATTCACACTCTCTTCTTTAGCATTGGCAATAAAACCACAGGTATTAATCACTACAATATTCCCATCCTCTTCATGAGCAACTTCCTTATTGTTGGCTTTTAACTGGCCCATTAATACTTCTGAGTCATAGATATTCTTGGAACAACCAAGAGTGACTACATTTATTTTATTGGTCTTAAGAGACTTTGTACGCATAGGGCGGTTTAAAAAGTTTAATTTCTGTTGAAGAAGGAATCTACAAATTCGTATTTGTTAAATACTTGGAGATCTTGAATGGCTTCTCCTACGCCAATATATTTCACTGGAATTTGAAGCTGATCTGAAATACCTATCACCACGCCGCCTTTGGCGGTTCCGTCTAGTTTTGTGATGGCCAGAGAAGTGACTTCAGTGGCTTTAGTGAACTGCTGCGCTTGCTGAAAAGCATTCTGCCCAGTAGATCCATCTAAAACAAGTAGTACCTCATGAGGGGCCCCAGGGATTACTTTATCCATAACCCGTTTAACCTTAGCCAACTCATTCATGAGATTAATCTTGTTGTGCAAACGGCCTGCGGTGTCTATAATTACGACATCGGCGTTTTGCGCCACCCCAGCACTTAAAGCGTCAAAAGCAACAGAGGCAGGATCGCTCCCCATCTGTTGTTTTACGATAGGCACGCCTACTCGGTCTGCCCAAACCACCAATTGATCAATGGCAGCAGCCCTAAAGGTGTCTGCAGCCCCCAATACCACTTGTAATCCTTTGCCTTTAAATTGATGCGCCAACTTGCCAATAGTAGTGGTTTTTCCAGCGCCATTCACGCCCACCACCATAATCACATGCGGATGCTCACTTTTAGGAATACTAAAATCTGCGGCTTCTCCGTGATCTGTTTCAGATAACAAGCCGGCAATCTCTTCCTTTAGAATTTGATTGAGCTCGTCTAATCCCACGTATTTGTCAGATTTGACTCTAGCCTCAATTCTATCAATAATTTTAAGGGTGGTGTCTACCCCCACGTCTGAACTGACCAGAACCTCTTCTAAATGATCGAGTGTTTCTGCATCTACAGTGGTTTTACCAACCACTACCTTCTCTAATTTATAGAGAAAAGAGGATTTGGTCTTTTCAAGACCTTTATCTAAGGTCTCTTTCTTATCTGAAGAGAAAATTTTCTTAAAAAAACTCATTTGATTAGTTCTGGTGGGTAAAGATATAAAACAAAAAAGCTACTCTCTAATAGAAAGTAGCTTTTAGTATACGCTAAAGTGCGATTATTTTTTAGACAACCATTGGTCTACTAATTCAGGAGCCATTACAGACTCTGCAAAAGTATAGGCACCGGTCTTTGGAGAACGAACCATTTTAATAGCTTTGGTTAATCTTTTCGAACTTGTCTGTAGGGATGCTACTGTCTTCTTTGCCATGGCTTATTATTTTATTTCTTTATGAACAGTCATGCGCTTTAGAATTGGATTAAATTTCTTAATCTCCATTCTG
>JAQWTF010000029.1:0-19892 GCA_029242825.1 Flavobacteriaceae bacterium
CAGGTTTCCAAAACCGTAGAAAAACAAATTGCTTCTTCAGACATTGAAATAATTCTCAAAATAGATCCCAGCATTCCAAATCATTTGATAGGAGATCCTGTTAAATTGAGTCAAATACTAATAAACCTATTAAACAACGCAGCTAAGTTTGGTGAGAAAAAACCAGTTTATATAGATGTAGTAGCTCAAAATATCTACGAAAAAAACTGCGTAATTTGTTTTAAAATTATTGACCATGGAAAAGGGATTCTCAAGGAAGATCAAGGGAAAATTCTCAAAAACTTTCATCAATTGGAGTCAAAAAACAAATCTTTTGGTAGTGGGCTAGGTTTAACTATTGTAGTGGCTCTATTAAAAATTCTAAACAGTGAATTGGTTATAAAAAGTAAAGTAAATAAAGGAAGTGAATTTAGCTTTATTCTCAATTTCGGCTACGAGTTACAACCCATTAAAAAATCAATTACAGCAGATTGTTCTTCACTAAAAGGACGCTCAGTTTTAGTGGTAGACGACAACCTTATCAATCAAGTAATTACCATTAAAACTTTAGAAAAATTAGGCGTAAAAACCATGCCTTGCCACAACGGGGAGGAAGCCATTAAACTTGTCAAATCTGGCTCTTTTGAAATGGTGCTAATGGACCTATATATGCCAGAAATGTCAGGAGAAGAGGCTACTAAAAAAATTAGAAGCTTTAATGCAACAATTCCCATAATTGCGCTTACAGCTGTGGATAAGGCAAACCATTGGGAAGAACTTTCAAAGTCTGGATTTACAGGAATGCTATATAAGCCCTACGAAGAAGAAGAATTATTTAAAATAATGACTTCTTTAAATACTTCTGGTAGACAGGTATAAAAAAGCCCTTTACAATCCTCGCTGAAATCATGAGATACAGGGAGGTAAAACAATTGAGGTATAGCTGCACTTAACTTCACAAAATCCTTGTGAGTACAAATGATTTTTTGGTGTTTTTTTAATGACTCTATTTCACTTTTGGAGAAATAATGATGGTCTGCAAACCTTAAATGATGGATTATTATGCCTTGTTTTTCTAAAAAACTAACCAATGGCTCTGGATTAGCAATGGCGGTAACCAAAGTAACTTCCTCTCCCTTTAGAGTATTTAAAGAAATGGAATTATTCAATCCAATGAGGAGATTGTCATATTTTAAATGACTGAAAAACACTGGCTGATTTGGCATAAGATTAAGACCTGAAACAAAAGACGCTTTATTGGTGGCGTCTAGACGAACGGGAGATTTAGTGACCACAACCATTTGGGCTTTTTTGACCCTTAATTGATGATCTCTCAATGTACCAGCTGGCAAATAAAAATCCTTAAAGTAAGGTTTATTGTAAGTAGTGAGTAAAATATTAAACTGCGCTTTAATGGCCCGATGTTGAAAAGCGTCGTCTAAAAGCACTAAATCAGGAGCGTAATGACTCCTTGAATTTTGAGTTTCAAACAAATGCTCTTTTCCAGAAAACCCTTGGGTATAGCTCGCTTCTAAATAAGTCATTGCTGCTACCCTAGAAGCACAAACAACCATCCTAATCTGAGGAAATGACTTATATAGCTGAAAAGCTTCGTCCCCTATTTCATTCGCATTAGATGCTGCACTAGCCTCAATTAAGCCACGTGACTTTCTTCCATAACCCCTACTGACTACTGCAATTTGCAAACCCTTGCTTAAATAGTATTCAATTAAAAGAGCAATCATTGGTGTTTTTCCTGTGCCGCCCAAACTGAGGTTGCCCACGCAAATTGTAGGGGTGTTGAAGCTTTCACTTTTAAATAAACCGAGGTCATAAAAAAGATGTCTAAGTCTCAGCACCCATGCATAGAGAAGTGATAAAGGCCATAAAAGCATTCTGATCTTCATAAGAACGAAATTATAATATTTATATTTGTCAAGAACACAATTTTACAATTATGACGGTAAAAGATATTACCAATTTATTGGAAGAACTAGCACCATTAAGCTGGGCAGAGGAATTTGACAATGTTGGTTTATTGGTGGGAGACCCACAGTCAAGGGTATCTGGTGTATTAGTAAGTCTAGATACTTTGGAAAATGTGGTAGAAGAAGCTATTGCAAAAAATGCCAATATGATCGTGAGCTTTCATCCGATCATTTTTAAAGGACTCAAGCAACTGACTCCCACAGATTATGTTTCAAAGGTTGTCCTAAAATGTGTTCAACACGGTATATCTATTTATAGTATGCACACCGCATTAGACAACGCTTCACTGGGCGTAAATCATGAAATAGCAGAGCGTCTTGGCCTGCAAAAAGTAGAAGTTCTCATTAATAATCCAAATCTAAAGCCTCAAAAACATGAGGGAGCGTTAGGAATGGGAAGAATAGGATTACTCCCTGAGGCCATGGAGGAAAAGGACTTCTTGAAACACTTGAAAGCAATTTTTGGTACACCTTGCATAAAACATTCGCAATTAGTTGGAAAAAAAATAAAAAAAGTAGCCGTATTGGGAGGTAGTGGCGCTTTTGCTATTGACAACGCAAAACACTGTAAAGCAGACGCTTATGTTACTTCAGATTTAAAATACCACGACTTCTTTAAAGCAGAAAACAACATTCTACTTGCAGATATAGGACACTATGAAAGTGAGCAGTTTACAAAAAATCTTTTAGTGGGCTATCTTACAAAAAAAATTCCTAATTTTGCAATCTCTTTATCGGAGAGTAACACCAATCCCATCAAGTATTATTAATTATGGCAACAAAGAAAGAGGTAACAGTAGAAGATAAGCTAAGGGCTTTATACGACCTTCAATTGATAGATTCAAGGGTAGACGAAATTAGAAATGTAAGGGGTGAACTTCCTTTAGAAGTAGAAGACCTTGAAGATGAAGTTTCTGGATTAAATACCAGAATGGAAAAACTTAAATCTGATTTAGAAACCATCAATGTAGAAATAGCTGCAAAGAAAAATCTAATTGAAGATGCTAAGTCTGCCATAAAAAAATATGCAGAGCAACAAAAAAACGTAAGAAACTCTAGAGAGTTTAATGCGCTTTCAAAAGAAGTTGAGTTTCAAGAACTTGAAATTGAATTGGCAGAAAAAAATATTCGCGAATTCAAAGCTCAAATGGAGCAAAAAAAGGCAGTCATAGAAGACTCTAAAGAACGCTTAGAAGCTAGAGAAACACACTTAAAACACAAAAAAGAAGAATTAAACGACATTCTTGCTGAAACAGAAAAAGAAGAAGAAACCCTTCTTAAAAAATCTGCAGAATACGAGACTCAAATTGAAGAAAGATTGATCAATGCATATAAGCGCATAAGAACCAATGTGAAAAATGGTTTAGCGGTTGTTGCTATTGAGAGAGGTGCTTCTGGAGGATCATTCTTTACTATTCCTCCTCAAGTTCAAGTTGAGATTGCTTCTAGAAAAAAAATTATTACAGACGAACACTCTGGAAGAATTTTGGTAGATCCTATACTTGCAGAAGAGCAGCAAGAAAAAATGCAAAAACTATTTGCTAGTTTGTAATAGCAGCATTTTAACCATATTAAAAAAATCTCCATTAATGGAGATTTTTTTTTGGCCCTACTCAAATAGACACAATGATTTCAGTAGAAAAAAGTATTAAATACAAAAATTAGCCATTTGCTTTCTTATATTTGTTTAACAAAACTATATAAAAAGTGAAACAATTTAAAGCGTCAGATCTAGAGGAATTGCCCTCTAGATATAGAGCAAACCTCATGAATAGTTGCACAGGATTTAAATCAATAAATCTAATTGGCACACAAGATAAAGATGGAAATAAAAACTTAGCCATTTTTAACTCTATCATTCACCTCGGCAGTAACCCAGCGCTGATAGGTTTCACATTCAGACCACTCACAGTGCAAAGGGACACTTATAAAAACATCAAAGAAACTGGTTTTTTTACCGTAAACCATGTTCAGGAAACCTTTATAGACAAAGCCCACCAAACCGCTGCAAAATACCCTGTCAATACCTCTGAATTTGAAGCAGTAGGATTAGAAGTTGAATACCTTGAGGGTGCGCTTGCACCCTTTGTAAAAGAGAGCACAATTAAATACAGCTGCACTTATGTGAATGAATATCCCATTGTAGAGAATGGTTGCATTATGCTTGTTGGAGCTATAAACGCGCTTTATTTAAATGAAGATTTTATTGCATCTGATGGTTGGATAGATCTCACAAAAGCCAATACTATTGCAGGAATAGGAATTGACGGGTATATTAAAGCAACTTCACCCATTAGATACGAGTACGCAAAACCGGAAACAAAGCCGCAAAAAAAATAACATGCATAAAAAGGCCTTACTTCCTTCCAAAATTTGCGCAGTGTGTCAAAGGCCTTTTAATTGGAGAAAAAAATGGGAAAAAAACTGGGATGAAGTGCGTTACTGTTCTGAAAAATGTAAAAGAAATAAAAACACAAGCTTATGAAGTCTCTTGTTTGGTTCACGAATAATCTAAGGGTTGCAGACCACCCTTCACTCTCAGCTGCTTGTGAAATCAAGGCAAATGAAATTTTGGGAGTATACTGTTTAGACCCCGAAAAATTTAAGGGAGATTTACCTAGAATTGGTCCATTCAGGGCCAAATTCATTGTAGAATCATTACTGGATTTAAAGCAAAGTCTTGAAGCACTAAATATTCCATTTGCTATTCTTATAGGAAATCCAGTCAAACGATTGCCAGAATACATTCATGAAAATAATATTAGCACACTATACCATCAAAAAGTATGGCATGAGGAAGAAGTTTTAATAAACAAAGAAATAGAAGCTCAGATTTCACCAAGCACTAAGCTGGTTAGCCTTTACGATCAATTTTTATTGGGCCCCGAATTAATCCCTTTTGAATTATACAAACTTCCTAAAGTTTTTACCCCATTTAGAAAAAAAGTAGAAGCGACTTTAAAAGTTCCTACACCACTAGCTACTCCAACTAAACAAACAAACACCACAGACACCCCATTATTTTATTCAGACGCCCTTTGGTCATCTATTTCAAAAGATTTACTGTCGTTAAAAACCGACCCTAGGTCTGCTTTTCCATTTAGCGGAGGAGAAAAGGCAGCACTGGATAGAATCAAGCATTACTTCTTTGAAAGCCATAGAGTAGCCCAATACAAAGAGACCCGTAATGGATTAGTTGGGTTGGATTACAGCACTAAATTATCTGCTTGGTTAGCCCATGGGTGCATTTCTGCTCGAACTGTGTACCACCAACTTAAGACCTATGAAAAAACAGTAACAGCCAATGAAAGTACCTATTGGGTGCTTTTTGAACTTCTATGGAGGGAATTTTTTAAATATGTGGGACTAAAACATAAAAACGATCTTTTTAAAAGTGGTGGAATTAACCAAAAAACTTTTGCGAAAGGAAACAACCCTAAAGTGTATAATGACTGGAAAAATGGTACCACACATAGCCCTTTCATCAATGCTAATATGAAGGAATTGGCTCAAACTGGATGGATGAGTAATCGAGGTAGGCAAAATGTAGCGAGTTATTGGTCAAAAACATTGGATCAAGACTGGAGAACAGGAGCTCGCTACTTTGAAAGTCAATTAATAGACTACGATGTAGACAGTAATTGGGCCAATTGGATGTACACTAGTGGTGTGGGAAATGACCCAAGAGATCGAATTTTTAATCCCGACAGGCAGGCAGATATGTACGATCCTCAAAAAGCATTTCAAAAACTCTGGAATAATTAACAATAAGAACAACTAAAATCTACCATTCAAATAGCGACCAGAGATATGTCAGGCACAAAAAAACTTAGATTCGTTTTAGGAGATCAACTCAATTTATCACATAGTTGGTTTACAGAAATAGATAAGCAAACTTTATATCTCATGGTAGAAATGAGACAAGAAACGGATTATGTGACCCACCACATTCAAAAAGTCGTAGGTTTTTTTGCTGCTATGCGTGAATTTGCATCGGCCGTTAAGGCCAAAGGCCACCAAGTCATATACATAAATATTGACCAAGCAGAGGCTAAAGAGGATTTGGAAAAATTAATCCAAGCCCATATCAAAAGCCATGAGATTGATTTATTTGAATACCAGGAACCAGATGAGTACAGGCTAGATCTGCAATTTCAATCTATTTGCAAGGAATTAGATATTCCGACCAAAACGTATTCAACAGAACATTTTTACACAGATAGAAAGCGTTTAAAAAACTTTTTTGAGGGAAAGAAACAACTGATTATGGAGCCTTTTTACAGGCAAATGAGAAAAGAGCATCAGATTTTAATGACGCCTGAAGGACCGCTTGGAGGAAAATGGAATTACGACCAAGAAAATAGAAAAAAATGGAAAGGTCAAATCCCTGTACCCACTAGGTTTCCAGTGTCAAATAACCTTTCAGAAATACACGAAAGTATTCAATCGCAATCTATTCAGACCATTGGCTCCATAGATGCTACACAATTTAATTGGCCTATTAACAAAAATCAAGCACATCAAATTCTCGATTATTTCTGTGAAAATCTCCTGCCTTATTTTGGCGATTTTCAAGATGCCATGCATACCCAAGAAAAATTTCTTTTTCACTCGAGATTATCTTTTGCTTTAAATACAAAAATAATTAGCCCAAAAGAGGTAGTGGATCAGGTGCTAAAGACTTATTATGAGCAAAAAGATGACAGAATAAGCTTAAATCAAGTGGAAGGATTTGTGAGGCAAATTTTGGGATGGAGAGAATATATGAGGGGGATTTACTGGAGAGAAATGCCTGGTTATGCACAAAAGAATGCGCTAGATAATCAGGGGAAGCTTCCTGATTTTTACTGGACGGCAAAGACCAAAATGAATTGCATGCACCAATCTATTAAGCAAAGTCTTGAGCATAGTTACGCCCATCACATCCAAAGGCTCATGGTAACAGGAAACTATGCCTTACTCACACAAGTGCATCCAGATGAAGTAGATAAATGGTACCTGGGCATTTACATTGACGCCATTGAGTGGGTAGAAATGCCTAACACAAGGGGAATGAGTCAATTTGCAGATGGTGGCTTATTGGCAACAAAACCCTATGTAAGTAGCGGAAATTATATCCAAAAAATGGGGAATTACTGTGAGGGTTGCCAATACAATCACAAAGAAAAAATAGGAGAAAATGCCTGTCCTTTTAATTCGTTATACTGGAACTTCTTAGATGAAAAGAAGGGGTATTTTGAAAAAAATAACCGCATGGCCATGATGCTATCTCTTTTGAAAAAAATGGATCCAAATGACCTTAAAGACATTAAAAAAAGGGCTTCCCATATTATAGAAAACCCTTCAGAATATTAAAGTCCTTCAGAATATTATAAACGCATCCTAATTAATAAACCCTTTCGGAATAATAAAATCCGCCAGCGTATTTAAAGCGCATCTTTGTAATAAATCTTTTCGGAATAGTAAAAAATTTACTAAAGCATTGGTATAAACAGTTATAACATGGCGTCTACAATACCGTAGGCCAAGCTTTCTTCTGCATTCATCCAATAGTCACGATCAAAATCTTTCATGACCTTGTCTAATTTCTGACCACAGTTGTCTGCTAAAATTTGCGCACTCAACTCCCTTGTTTTGATTATTTCTCTGGCTTGTATCTCAATATTGGAAGCCTGTCCTCGAGCACCGCCACTAGGCTGGTGAATCATTACTTGAGCATGTGGTTGCATAAAACGTCTTCCTTTGGCTCCAGCAGACAACAATATTGACCCCATGGAAGCAGCCAAACCGCTACATACTGTAGAAACAGGACTTTTTAGGGATTTTATAGTGTCGTATATCGCAAAACCAGAAGTTACGTAACCTCCAGGACTATTGATCACCAATTGTATTTCCTTGCTGTTTTGGAGGTCTAAATACAACAATCTGTCTATGACATGTTTGGCAGAAGCGTCGTCTACTTGTCCCCATAGAAACACTTTACGTTCCTCTAAAAACTTTTCTTCAATTAGTTCTTGTACTTTTCCTTTCTTGGCACTCATAACACGTATTTATATCTGTCAAAATTACATAATTTAGAGATAATGTCCCTCCAAATAAAAGCCTTGTTTTTAATAAATTGCCCTTAGTCCTTTATCGTATTTTTCTTTCTTAAAAAAACGGTCAGAACAAGGACTAATAACACACTGATTAGCAAACCAAAAAAACCGACCGATAAACCATACTTCTCAGACACTACCCCTAAAATTACCGGTGTTAAAAGAAAGCCTGAATACCCAAATCCAGCGACCACAGACATGGCTTTGGTAGGGTCTATGCTATTGGACTGGCCAGCTATTCTAAAGACTTCTGGAATGACTACTGAGAATCCCAAACCATTTAAGGCAAATCCTATGAGGGCTAAGTAGGTATTTCCACTGAGGACTAAAAAATACCCTATTCCAGCTGTGAATGCGCCCATAGAAATAATTTGGATGCTACCAAAGCGTTTGCTCCATTGGTCTCCAAAAAAGCGGGCTATGGTCATACACATGGAAAACAGAAAGAACCCTCCTCCTACTAAATACTCTGGGGCTAAGGCAACCTCCTGAAGGTAGAGGGCGCTCCAATCTACAATGGCTCCTTCAGCTCCCATTACAACAAAAGAAATTCCTCCTAGCAGTAAAAATGGCTTTATATGCCCGAAGGAGACGGAAGATTTTGGCACTACTGCAGCTTTTATTGATTGGTAGGCAGGATAGAAATACAGGTTCACCAAAACCACTATTGTCAATACAAATACCATATGTATTAAAGGATTATTGAGCCAAGCTATGCCAAAACTTCCCAGGCCTGCAAGAACCCCTCCCAGGCTAAAAAAACCGTGGGTTGCTGTCATGACACTTGCTCCGTCTTCCTTTTCTATATGAGCCACTAATCCGTTCATGGCTATATCTGTAAAACCTTGGGCGGCACCCAACAAAAACAAAGCGACAATCAGTTGTGGGTAAGAAGGGGCTAAAAAAGGAAATAAGGCCGTACTTACAATACATAAAACACCTAAACCTGTGCTTTTTCCAACCCCAAAGTATCGAATTACACGAGACGCAAAGGGTAAAACCGAAAAAGTACCTAAAGCCAAACAAAAAATAGCCAAGCCCAAGGCAGATTTATTAATATTTAATTGTGCTTTAACAGTAGGAATATAAATGGCCCAAGTACCAAATACAAAATTTAAACTAGCAAAAACAAGGGCAGGTCCCAAATAACGTTTGCTAGAAAAAAGGCTTTTTACACTATTCATTTCAAGCGATTTTAAGTTAAAATAGCTTTATTAATGCCTTCTTTTAATCTTTCTCCTAAAATGTGAATGTCTTTAAAACTATTGTATAGCGGTACCGGTGCAAAGCGCATTACATTAGGCTCTCGCCAATCTGTGACCACCCCATGAGACATTAAATAGTCAAAAATAGCCCTTCCGTGTTCTTGAAAATATACAGAGAGTTGTGACCCCCTGTGTTCAGGAGTCAAAATTATAATATCAAATGGTGCCTTAGCGGCTATGGATTCAATAATAAAGGACATATAACTTACTAAGCGTGACTGCTTAGACCACAAATCTTCTTGAGAAACTGTTTTAAAAATATCTAATGAAGCTAAAAAAGGAGCCATAGCCAAAATAGGGGCATTACTCACTTGCCATGCGTCTGCGTTGTCCATAGGTGTGAAATTAGGTTCCATTTTAAAACGAAGCCCTTTCTCGGTACCCCACCAACCTTCAAATCTAGGAAGATCTGTTCTGTTCAGATACTGCTCATTGATATAAATAGCAGCCGCATTTCCTGGGCCTGAATTTAAATACTTATAACTACACCAGCTGGCAAAATCTACCCCCCAATCATGGAGTTGTAAAGGGACATTCCCTACTGCATGGGCCAAATCCCAACCTACAAACGCACCCTGCTCTTTTGCTTTTGCAGTAATACTTTCCATAGGAAAAACCTGACCATTATAATAATTCACCCCACCCATGAGCACTAAGGCCAATGTATCTCCATGAATCTCAATAGCCTCTAATAAATCTTCTTCCCTCCAAGCATTTTCTCCAGGGCGTTTCTTTACTGTAACAATATCTGTATCAGGGTCATAGCCGTGAAACTTTACTTGGCTTTGTAACATATATTGGTCCGAGGGAAATGCTTTTTCTTCACACAATATTTTAAATCGTTTTGGACTAGGCCTGTAAAAGGAGACCATTAAAAAATGAAGATTTACTGTTAAAGTATTCATCACTGAAACCTCAGGTATTTTAGCACCCACCAATGAAGCTAATGGAGCAGCTAATTTCTCATGATACTCCCACCAAGGTTCCTTGGAATAAAAATGTCCTTCTACCGCCATAGTCTCCCAATCTTCCATAACCCTTTCTACATAAGCTCGGGCAGACTTGGGTTGTAAACCCAGTGAATTACCAGTAAAATAGGCCACCTCAGCTCCATGATGCGTTGGAATGTGAAACAAGTCCCTATAGGATTTTAGCGGATCTGAAGCGTCTAATTCTAAAGCAAAATCCAATTGATTTGAAAAATTCATAGCAAAATAATTAAAGACCTAAAATACAATTAATAGAGACAATAAAAAGGAATTAGTCTCGCTTCTAAAAAGGTGTATTTTTGTAAAAACTTTGTAAAAATAGTTCATGCACTTTTTATCAGACACTTTAGAGCAATATATTGAGCAGCATTCAGATGCAGAACCTACATTATTGCAAGCGCTCAGCAGAGAAACCCATCTTAAAATCATTCAACCTAGAATGATCACAGGACACTTTCAAGGGAGGTTTTTAAGCCTTTTATCTAAAATACTGGCACCAAAAAAAATACTTGAAATTGGCACCTATACGGGCTATTCTGCACTATGTTTGGCAGAGGGACTGTCTAAAGACGGCACCCTTCATACCATTGAAGTAAATCCAGAATTAGCTGCGATCCAAAAAAAGTATTTTGACAAGAGCAATTATACCACTCAAATCAAGACCTATATTGGGGACGCATTAGATATTATTCCTACACTAGAAGGTCCTTTTGACTTGGTCTTTATAGATGCAGAAAAAAAACAATACGACGCTTATTTTGAGGCAGTAATCAAAAAGTCTAAACCAGGTACGGTTATTCTTTCTGACAATGTGCTTTGGACCGGTAAAGTAGTGGAACCTTTGAATCCTAAAGACAAGACTACCCAAGTACTTCTGGACTACAATAAAAAACTAGCAGAAGACCCTCGTGTTCAAACCTCTTTACTACCCATAAGAGACGGACTTACGATGAGTAGGGTCATTTAAAGGGATTAAAAAAAGACTTTTTGGATATCATTTGCCAGCTGTAAAACAAATAAGCAAAACCACTGCCAATCAATGCCCCTGCAATGCTATCTAATGGATAATGTACACCAATGTAAATTCTACTATAGCTATACAACAATGCCCAAATATAAAACACATACACCCATGGCTTAGTTTTTCTCAGTAACAGGCAAAGAAAGGCAACTATTGCAAATGAGCTCGCCGCATGCCCAGAGAAAAAACTGTAACCGCTAATAGGTTTAAGTGCCCTAATATCATATGCCATATCTAATAACTGATGGGGCCTTGGCCTTGCTACAGTGTATTTTACGAAAAATCCCATTAAAGCGACCGTTAAAATCATTAGAAAAGCGGTCCAAATAGTGTTGTAAAATCTATTTCTTTCCAGTGAAATAAAAGCCAACCAGATAAAATAAATAAAAAGTGGAATCCAAAGGCTACTTAAAGTAATGGTAAGAAAAAAAGCATCCCATGAAGTATTACCAGCGCTGTTGAGAAATACAAACAGATCACGGTCCCAATCTATGAGCTGCTGGTACATTTAGTTTCTCTTTATGCTACCGGTCACGTCACTCACCTGCTCTTTGACTTTGTCAATCTCTTGCTTAATGTCTTTAGCAAAACTTGTATCTATACCCTGTTTGTCTGCAGTCTTATAGATTTCCTGTTTAATGTCTTCCGTAGCGTCTTTGAGTTGACGCATACCTTTACCAAGGCCTCTGGCTATTTCTGGTATTTTATCTGCACCAAAAACCATGACCACAATAAACATGATGAAAAAGATTTCACCACCACTAATGAATAGAAAATACAACGCATTCATAAGACAAATATAAGGAGAAGTTTGAAAGCGAAATAAAAAAAGCCCCACCAAATTGGTGGGGCTTTAAAATTTATACCCAGAGGGATTTTAATTTCATGTAATTAGTCTTTTATTCCCGCCTTAAAAGTGTCAAACTCAGAACGAGCTTCTGCTTTAGGCCATGAATTGTTTGAAGTATCTATATCTGCAGTTTCTGCTTTTGGATCTACAACAATACCTACAATTTCTTTTTCTGTAGAAAGCACTGTTTTTACTTCTGCGTCACTTTTTCTCCAGATTTCTGCAGGATAAGTGACTGATTTTGTGGTCCCGTCTGCATAGGTATATTCTACAATAAGAGGCATTGGAATACCACCTGGCTTGTTAAAAGTAACCTCATAGAAATACTTAGGTTCTTTTACTGCCGCTCTTTCACTCTCTGTCATATTATCCATCATGAAAGCATTAAGTGTTTGAGAAGACTCAGAGGGCTTCTTTCCTTTTAACTCAGGATTGAAGTCTTCACTGTCTTCAGCTGCCAAATAAACCAATGGAGGTAAATCTGCCTCTGTAATATTTCTAGCAGCCATATACTCTTTCATTTGTTTGGTTGGCTCATTGCTTACATAATATTTCTTCACCCCTTTTACACCTATATCTACAAAATCTGTGGTGTAAAACCATCCCCTCCAAAAATAATCTAAATCTACTGCAGAAGCATCTTCCATAGTTCTAAAGAAATCTTCAGGAGTGGGGTGTTTAAACTTCCATCTATTGGCATATGTTTTAAAAGCATGGTCAAATAATTCCCTACCCATTACCGTCTCTCTCAGAATATTCAATGCTGTGGCTGGTTTCCCGTAAGCATTTGGACCTAACTGGTATACATTTTCTGGATTAGACATAATAGGTGCAATAAAACTTTGGTCACCCGCCATATAAGGAACAATTTTAGCTGGAGCACCTCTTCTAGAAGGATATGCTTCTAAAGGAGCGATCGCCTCTGGAAATGCCTCTCCAAATTCTTGTTCTGCCATGTATTGCATAAAAGTATCTAAACCTTCATCCATCCATCCCCACTGACGCTCATCTGAATTTACAATCATAGGAAAGAAGTTGTGACCAACCTCATGAATAATTACAGAAATCATCCCGTATTTAACACCGTCTGAGTAGGTACCGTCTTCATTTGGTCTTCCGTAATTCCAGCATATCATAGGATATTCCATCCCTTGGTTTTTAGCGTGAACAGAAATTGCCTTTGGATAAGGGTAATCAAAAGTATGAGAAGAATAAGATTTTAAAGTAAGTGCTACTGCTTTTGTAGAGAATTCCTCCCAAAGTGGGTTTCCTTCTTTTGGGTACATAGAAACAGCCATAACGTCTCTATTTCCTAATTTAACGGCTTGCATATCCCAGATAAATTTTCTAGAAGTAGCAAAACCAAAATCTCTCACATTCTCTGCTTTGAGCTTCCATGTCTTTGTTTTGTCAGAGAATCCTTTTTCAGCAGCCTCAGCTTCTTCTTGCGTAACAATTACAACAGGGGTGTCATAAGATTTTTTAGCCTGGTTGTATCGCTTAATCATTTCCTTTGAGAATACTTCTTTCATGTTTTGAAGCTCACCTGTACCGTCTAATATATGGTCTGCAGGTACGGTAATATTTACTTCGTAGTCTCCAAAAGGAAGTGCAAACTCTCCACTTCCCCAAAACTGGTGGTTTTGCCACCCTTCTACGTCGCTGTAAACAGCCATTCTTGGAAAGAATTGAGCAATTACATAAGCCCTATTGCCGTCTTTAGGAAAATACTCATAACCAGAACGTGCTCTGTCTGTAGTGTGGTCTGGAATATTATACCACCATTTAATAGAGAAAGATACCTGAGAATTGGCCGCCAATGGTGTTGGCAAATCTACACGCATCATGGTTTGGTTAACGGTATATGGCAATGGTCTTCCATTGGCATCTTTCACAAATTCAATATTAAAACCTCCGTCAAAAGATTCTTTCATATAAGAAGATACAAAAGAAGATGTAGGTGCCGCTAAAGGAACCCCACCGCCATCTCTAAGAGCAGACTTGGTGTCTTTAGTCCTAACGTTTTGATCCAATTGTACCCATAAAAATTCCAATACATCTGGAGAGTTATTGGTGTAAGTGATGGTCTCTTCTCCATAGATTTTTGCATTCTTGTCATCTAAGGTAATGTCCATTTTATAATCCGCTTGTTGCTGATAATAATTAGGACCAGGTGCACCTGAAGCAGACCTATAAGAATTTGGTGTAGCAAACTCTTGGTAGAGTTGTCTAAATTTACTCTGATTGGTGTGTCCGCCTTCTTTTGTTACTTCTACCTCTTGTGCTTGTGCAAAAGCCACTGCAGCAAATAACATTAAAAAAGAAGTAAACACATAAGTGATTTTTTTCATGAGGTGTATTTGTTAGTTTATGGTTTTAATTTTAGTGGGTTCAAATTACGGAATTTAATTTTATTAGCTATTTATTTAATCTAATTTTAGTAGTCCCGAAGCTTTGTCTTTCATGAGTAAAAAACTCTTTTTTTGGCCTTTTATCTTGAGGTGAACTACATTTTGTTGGTCGTCAAATAAATCTGTCAATAGGGCATTGTACACCTCTAATTCTTGAGTATCAGTGAAATAAACACCCTTAGCCTCCAAAAAGAAAACCACCATATCTGTATCTCTTTTTTGACCTAAAATCTGATATTCTAAAGCTTCACCATTAATTTTTAGTTGAAATTTTTTTTGAAAATATTCCTCTATGTATTTCATCGACATTGGGTGCTGATCCTTTGTTTCAAAATGAGATACAATACCATAGCGCTTTGACAATAAATTATTTAGGTCATCTATAAAAATACGAGAGGTCATTTGCAAGCTGTGCTCTTTTTCGCTGTAGTTCACCTGAGTGACACTCAAATAAAATTTATGAAAATCCGACCAAGAAACCAGGCATAAAAAAAAACACCCTACGGCTATAAATCTAAAATATCTTGATCTCATTTATACTTTATTACATCAATTAAACCGCACGAATTTATATGGAAACAGTTGTATTTCAATCTACCAACACCCCTTTATTATTTAAAATATAGGACTCACTTTTTTGTTTTAAAAAATCCCAGATAAGCAACAAGTTATTGGATTTGGCCAGTGGCAAAAATTGTTCATCTATTTCACAGAAATAGAAAAAATCTGAAAGCTTTTCTTCCCTTATTCCCAACCTGTTAATATATAAGCTATCTGGAAAAAAAGTTCGCATTTGCTCTGAGAGTATATAGCGTTTGTCTCTGGCCACACGCTTTTTAAGCATCTTGGTACGGCCGGTAATTTCATTGATAATGGGATTAAATGGCAAAGAAAATAACATCCCTATATTAAACTTAGGCATAGCAGCCTCTCTCAGTAGTCGCTCACTTTGCATGAGGGGTTTTACATTTGCATTTGGCAATCCTAATGTACTTGCAGTTACTACCTTTTGCACCCCCAAAGAATTGGCGTCTCTAGATAAATCTCCACTTAAATTATAGGGCATAAGTACCACTCCCTGAAGTTCCGTTATTTTTTCTTCTAAAGGAATATATACCAACTGCTGTTTCAAATGATCTTTGGTGACCACAAAAATCTTTTTTTCAAAAGACACTCCAGAAAGTAATAGGCTGTCTTGAGCTAATGCCCTTATTTCAAAAAACCCTTCTTCATCCGTAATGGTCGCATAACCTCTTGTGGTATTTTGAATAGAAATCCCGCCAATATCTTCTGCTGTAGAGACCACCCTAGCCTTAAAATTATCAGGGTAGAAAAAAGATTGCGCATGTGCAGAGTTGGCACAAATCAAAAGACCTACAAAACAAAAAAAACGCGAATATGTTGTCTTTAATAATTCCACAAATAATTCTCTATGCGAGCATTTTAAAATTTCAAAAACTACTCTAATGCATGTAATCTATTCCTCAATGCTTTTAATAAAATCCCTGCTCTGATTCACTAAAAAATCAATCAATTGAAACTCATTGTTTTTCTTAAGTAAATTCTTTGGGCTAACCTTGCTGTCTAAATAGTAAAGGAACGGTTCAATTTGTGCTGGAGACAACTGTAGGTCCTCAGTAAAAAAACGTTCTTCATAGATTATTCTAAGCGCTTCGGACATTTTTAATACAGGCACAGCAGTAGGATTATTGCCATCCTTAGGTTGAAATAACAATTTAAAAATATTGACAAAATTTAAACCGTTTTGCATGCCTTGCACTGTTCCTGCTTCCGCAATATTATCCACTTCTGTACTGCGGTCTATTTCATAATCATAGCCTTTAAACTTCTCACTCTTTAGGACCAAAAATTTCTCGGTATTCTCTGGGCCAACCACTACCTCATCCAAAGCAGTTACTTTCTCCTCAACAGCAACTACCAAACGCCTGTTTTCCAAAATTTCAGCTGTGATCAATACCGCAGTGATTTTATAATTAACCGCAGTAAAAACCAATTCGTCTCCTACAGCGACTTCAATTTCAAAAGAGCCGTCCTCATTGGTAATGGTCGCTAAACCAGCGGTGGTATTTAGTATGTTTTCATTGACTACATTACTCCCTCTATACATTACCTTACCTTTGAGCGGCACCCTATTTTGAGACCAAAGGCCCCATGAAATAAAAAGGAAAAAACATAAAAATAAATAAGCCTTTTTTAGTATCATAAATCAAAATATTTCATGTCACAGACATGGGTTAATACCTACCACCCTATAAAGAAAACCTATCTTAGTTAGAAATAAAAAAATAGGAAGGCCAAACTTTTGTTAATTTGTAAAAAATAATATTCGTGAAACACCTTATACTAGCCAGTACCAGCACACTACCCGATGAAAAATATTTGACTTATTTACTTCCAGAACTCAAAATATTTTTTAAAAATAAAAGCACCATCACTTTTATTCCCTATGCTAGACCCAATGGAATAAGTCACGACCATTACACCAGGCATGTGGCCCAAGCATTTTCCAAAATAGGAAAAAAAGTTAAAGGGCTTCACGAATACAAAGACCCCATAGCGGGCATCTCAGAGGCAGAGGCTATATTCACAGGAGGAGGGAATACCTTTATATTGGTCAAAGCCTTATACGATCTAGACATTATAAAACCATTAAAAAATATCATTCAAAAAGGGGTTCCATATCTAGGCTGTAGCGCAGGAAGCAATATCATTGGACAAAGCATGCACACCACAAATGATATGCCAATAACTATGCCACAAGACTTTAAAACACTTGGTGTAATACCCTATAATATTAATGCCCATTACCTAGATCCAATCCCTCATTTAAAACACAATGGAGAAAGCAGGGAAACCAGGATAAAAGAGTTCCACACCTATCATGACACAGACGTCATTGGACTTAGAGAAGGGAGCTATTTAGAGGTAATTGGTGCTGATATTTTTCTAAAAGGCCCCCATTCTGCCCGGTTATTTCAAAAAAATCAAGAGGCCAAAGAGGTCTCACAAATAGATGGAAAAGCAAAGGACTTATAAAACACTTCTAGTTCATTTAATCTTCCTAAAAAGACATATTACAGAGCTGCTTATAAAAAAGGGTCGTTTAGATCAGAAACGAGACAACATGTGTTTTTATAGATAAAAAGGCACACTTTATCTTATTTATCCCATTATCAGCCATTTGGATGGTAACTTATAAAAAAGCAACAAGATGAAGGCTTTATTTATATTCGGGTGGATGCTTCTGTGCTCCTTCTCCTCTGCACAAGTCAAAATAGGGGGAGATCCAAAAATAATTCACCCCCACTCTCTTTTGGAATTAAAAAGCAATACAAAAGCCTTGGTCTTAACAGTAGTTACGGACCTTGAAATGCAGGCCATCACACCCCTTAATGGCGCCTTAGTATTCAATATAGACCAAGGTTGTGTGTTTTTTTACCACCAAAGGTGGATGCCCCTATGCGAGTTCACCCCTCCAACAACACCTACTCCAGCAAGCTTCCAAAATATTTCGGAAAACAATTTTTTATTTACAAGCAGCAGTGGAGAACAGACCCTTATTGAGGTACCCTCAATAAATCACGGGCACGAAAATACTCTGACAGATGCAATCAGTCATACCCATGAGACTGAAAACTATGCATTATACAATCACAGTCATGCAACCCAAAACTTCGCGTTAAACACTCACACCCATGACTTTCCACTAACAACAACTGCATCTCATACCCATGACTTTCCACTGACAACAAGTGCATCTCATACCCATGATTATTCGAATTTTGCCTCGATAGATCACTCACACAACCTATCCAATACAACTGACACAACAAATCCATACCAAGGACTAAACCCATTAGATAGCCTTCAATTAAACCAATTCAGACAGGGAATTAAGGGAAGTCTTTGGCATACTGAAAGCAATGGTCTAGTCGGGGAAATAAAAAACAAGAGCCTGAGCGAATTGGCCGTGTTTTGGGACCAAGACAAACAAAGATTAGGTATTGGCACTATAAACCCCACGAACAAATTACATGTTGCAGGAGAAATTAGAAGCCAGGGATTCTCTAATTCAAACGGAAGTCAGAACGAGCCCAGTTATAGTTTTAAATCAGATACCAATACAGGTATATTCAGGGCAGCAGCAGATCAGTTGGCCTTTAGTACTAAAGGACAAGAACAGATGAGGCTCACCAAAGAAGGTCATTTGGCGATTGGAATATCTGCAACAAACTCCTTTTTAGAGGTCAATGGTGCACTTTCATTAAAAATCACCCAAAGCCATACACAAACCACCACCTTAAATGAAAACTACCATACCGTCATTTTGTATGAGGAAGTACAAACCATTGTTCTTCCAATAGCCTCAGAGAATAAAGGCAGGGTGTATTGTTTAAAAAATTTGAGCGGTCATGAAGTCAAAACAAACTTCCCATTTATAGGACTGAGCTACAGCGCTATTGCTGAAGATGTTTTTCCTCTAGGGGTTACTTGGATTCAAAGCGACGGAGAACACTGGCAATAAATCAGGTAAGTTATAAACTAAGTATCTAAAGCTACATTACTGAAAATCATTCAACAAACAGTGTATTTCAGAAAATTATACCCTAAACACTCTAAAATGCCCTTTAAGAAATACATTTCAAAACCGACAATACTCCTTGTGGTTTGTGGTTTTTTTAGTGGCCAATTTTTAAGATCCCAAGAGGTGACTGTATTTCACGAATCCGTCAGTATTGGTTCCCTGAACCCCTTTGTGCTATTTGGCAGTAGGCTAATCATTAAAAAATATCCTAATGATATTCATAGCATTCACTTTTCAGGACTTAAAAAAAAAACCCTTGAATTAGTGCACGCTCAAAACATTAAAAACCTTTTCATACACAGTTCCAAAGGGATAGAGATCATTGGTGTGTTACGTCTCTCCAATACTTTAATACTGAACGGGCCTACAATAGTAAACGAACAAAGAGAGGGTCTTATTGAATTTGGAATAGACGCACTAATACAAAACAACCTACCCCCTTATTTCATTCAAGGCTGGGTAGGAATTAAAAACAAAAATGAATTTATTTTTCCTATTGGATCAGATAAAAAATTTATGCCAATAGGGGTAAATAGCACTGGTTCAATTAAAAAAAATACAACTGGCCTAAGCCTTCAAATAAAAACAACAGTTGGGCAAGCAAACCAAAAATTTGGGAATACTTACAGTACACAAAACTACCTTTCTAGGGCTGGAATTTCTGAAATGGATACCAATAACTACT
>JAQWTF010000074.1:0-39288 GCA_029242825.1 Flavobacteriaceae bacterium
CACCCTTTTCCATTCCGAACAAGGAAGTTAAGCTCATCAGCGCCGATGGTACTGCTATACCAAGTGGGAGAGTAGGTCGTTGCCTTTTTTTGAATCCCGAATACAGCAATGTGTTCGGGATTTTTTTTGCTCTATACTCAACAAGTCAATATCAAGTAGAGTCACATTTGCAATCACAAAAAAAAGGGAACCCAACGGGTTCCTTTTTTTTATAGCTGTATTTCATCACTAGAAGACTTAGTCTTCTAATACAGCATTAAAATCTTCGAAAAAAGATTCGAATTGGGACATTGATTCATGGAGAAACACCATGGCTTCTTGCCAAGTATTTTTGTTGTGAATGGAGACTCCTTCTAATAATACATATACCCTTGAGATGTCTTTATCTTCCTCTAAATAGTATATTTCTTCAAACGTGGCTTTTGGTAGGTAGCTTTCTAAAACGACGGATTGCAAAGATTGTATTTTCTCCCATAATTCCATGCGTCTTTCTAAACTGTCGTCTATGTCCAGGCATACCATGGCATTCTTTTTGTCAAAATGGAATTTAAACTCTAGGCCTTTTATTTTTGTATTGTACAGCGTCCACTTTCTCGGAAACGACTTTCCAAAGGAGGTCCAAAAGTCTTGCTTTAGTGCTTTTAATGCTGCTTTACTATACATGATTAAAGAAAGTATGCGGTGGTTATACCAAGTACAATGACCAATATTTTTCTTAGATTAAAGGAGTGTCCTTCTGAGCTTTCGAACAGTATTACAGTGGCAATATGCAAGAGTACTCCAGTGACCAAAGCACTAAGTGCGCTGGACCATATTGGGGGCAATGGGTATAAACTGTAAAAAAGACTTCCCAGCGGAGTCATTATTGAAAATAGAGTCATTACCAATAGGGCTTGGTAAAATTTAATATTTGTTTTTAGAATGAAAATACTCAGTATTACAGCAACGGTAATTTTGTGAATGACAATACCATAAAGTAAGTGGTTGTGGTTAACAACAGGTATGCCTTCTAAAAATGCATGTATGGACAAACTCACAAAAAGCATCCAAGGAATTTTAGTGCTTTTTGCATCTAAATGGACATGTCCGTGTTCAGCACCCTTAGAAAAAAACTCAAGCACTATCTGTAATAATATCCCCAATAGAATGAATAAGCCCATTTGCTTAGGATCTTGATGTTCGTACAATTCTGGAAATAACTCAAAAATAAGTACAGATAAGAGGAAAGCACCACTAAAGGCTAATAGTAATTTAAGTAATTGTTTGCTTTTTGGTTGAAAGAAATACACCCCTAAAAAGCTTAGAATTACTGCGAAAATTGGAAGGGCGTAAATCATTTTGTTTGCTGACTATGCATATAGATAGTCTTTGGATAGGTTTGGTATAAAATTAATGTATTTTTGTGGCTTAATCCAACGGAATGCGAGACAAAAATTTTAAGATGGTGGCTAAAACCCTTTTTGGGTTTGAAGATATATTGGCTAAGGAACTTCGTGATCTAGGAGCATTGAATGTAGAAACGGCCATTAGAAGCGTTTATTTTGAGGGAGACACGGGTTTTATGTATAAAGCCAATTTATGCTTAAGAACAGCTACAAAAATCATCAAGCCTATAGCCACTTTTAAAGCTACAAACGAAGATAGTTTGTACCGACAGGTAGCTAAAATGGACTGGACCTCTCTTTTGGATTTAGAGACCACATTCGCTATTGATACTACTGTTAATTCTGAATATTTCTCCCACTCTTTATATGTGTCACAAAAAGTGAAAGATGCTATTGTAGATACTTTTAGAGAAGCTACTGGAGAGAGACCTAATGTAGATGTGAAACATCCAGATTTAAAGTTGAATGTTCATATTCAAAAGGATCAATGTACTATTTCATTGGATTCTTCTGGTCGCTCTCTTCATATTAGAGGCTATAAGACCGCTACTAACATAGCCCCCATTAATGAGGTGTTGGCTGCTGGAATATTACTATTGAGTGGTTGGAAAGGCCAATCAGATTTTTTAGATCCTATGTGCGGTAGTGGAACACTATTAATTGAAGCTGCTATGATTGCATGCAATATACCGCCCAATATTAATAGAAAGGAGTTTGCTTTTGAAAAATGGACTGATTTTGATCCTGATTTATTTCAAACAATTATGGAAGCCTCTTTAAAAAAGGTCACTGATTTCCCCTATAAAATTACAGGTTATGACAAGGCGCCATCTGCCATAAGAAAAGCACAAGATAATATAAGTGAGGCCCAATTGGAGGAGTTTATTACCGTAGAGCGAAAATCTTTTTTTTCTACCGAAAAAGAAGTGCCAGATCAACCCCTTCATATGGTATTTAATCCACCTTACGGTGAGCGATTAGATGTGGAGATGAAAGATTTCTATGAAAATATAGGTAATACCCTTAAAAAAAATTATCCAGGCACCCATGCTTGGTTTATAACCTCTAATTTAGAAGCCCTTAAATTTGTTGGATTAAAGCCTTCTCGAAAAATAAAAGTATTTAATTCACAGTTGGAATCTAGATTGGTGAAGTACGAGATGTATGCGGGCAGTAAACGGGCTAAATTTAATCCATCTTTTACCTAGTCTATGAAAGCAAAAGCACTGTTGTATAATTTTATTGGGTTTACTTTTTTCTTTTTAGTACTGAGATATTTATCCGTATTTGTAGTAGCTGAAGTGCCTATCTATATGGTAGTTATTGCTGCTGTTTTAGCTAATTTTTTGAGTCCTAAATTTGGTGTAGTAGAGACTGAAAAAGGAATGAAAATGATGATGAAATGGATTTTCATCAAAGGCCTTAGGGAAATAAAATAGGAATGGATTTTCATTAAATGTCTAAGAGAAATAAAACAGAAAGGATTTTCTCAAAGGTTCTAGAGAAATAAAATAGAGATGAATTTTCTCAAAGGTTCTAGAGAAATAAAATAGAGATGGGTTAAATTATGGCAGAAGAGATGATTAGAGGAAAAGAGGTGTTTAAGGGCTGTCTTTTTACATTTATCGCTATTTTCATAGTCATGGCTATTGCAACAGCTTTGGCATTGTTTTATATCTTTTACTAGGGGACCAGCAAATTTAGCTGGTGGGGCTTGGAAAACTTATGTCAAAAAGTTAAAGGCGCTGTTTTGAAGATTTTTTTTCCTCTTTATATGCAGCTCGTTGTGCTTTTTTTATACTTTTTTCCTCAGATACTTCTTGTAACCTTTTCTTTTTAGCCTCTTCAGATTCTTTATAAACTTTTGGTTTTTTGAAAATTGGGATTAAATAACTGATGCTATAGTTATACCCCACACCAAATTTGCTCTCTTCTGTGACAGCATTAAAACCTGGAACCCAATTGTTTGGAAAGTTTGTGTTGTTGTCATGGTTTAGTAAATAGCCACCCCGGACACTGGCATTTAAAAAAATATTAGCGAATAATTCTACTTTGGCTCCAAAGACTACTTCTAGCCACAAAGCACTTAAACCGCTATAAGTTGGAAGGCTTTGATCGCTCACGCCAAAGCCTTCTGTATTCCAATACCTGTCTGTGTCAAATACAGCAAACTCATTTACGGTCTGACTGTATTTTGCATAGGCCAATCTCCCTCCTAAATGAATCATGTTGTTCATTCCATACCAATTGTCGTAGGTATTTTGATCTATACCAATTTTAAAATAAGATCCGTCAGGTGTATAGGTATAGGTGTCTTCTACAATTGACTTTTTTTCAGTCCCCCATTCAGTTGCTAAATAAAGTGTTTGACTGAGCCTGAAGTCCGCTACTAATTCTAGCCCTTCAAAATCTGGCTTTAGTTGTCCTAATATTTTCTTGCTTAAATCCATTCCTAGGCGTATGCCATAGGATTCCATGTGGGTTATAGTATCTTTGGGGTTTAGGTCTATTTTTTTCTGCTGTGCTTGAGTTTGAAGCACCATAAATAACCCTAATAAACTAGTGATAAATTTCAATGTGTACTTCATTTTCATTAGAAATGCTTGGACTTAATACAGTTATTTTTTTGATCCAATTGTCTGAGTCTGGCGTGAGTATTGGAATTAGATTGTCATAAGAAACAATGTACCCACAGGCTTTAGAAATGAATGTTGGGTTTGGGGTGTAAGAGAATATTAAAGCGTCTATATTGCCACTCACAGTTCCTTTTGAATCTATGCTTGCATTTGTCACTAAATAATATTCGGTTTGGTTTGTATTGGGAATTAGAGGGATTAAGGCTTCTGTGATACTACTAGATCCCGGTGATATGGTTGTAATTGGCGTTGTTTTGTCTTTTCCGACTACCAAAAGCCTTTCAGGTGCTTTTTCTGAAGTTTCATCTGCAGAATCGAGAAAAGTAATGCGCATCATTGGGGTGTCTCCTGCAATACAAATATCGTCTTTTTCACAGGACCAAAAACAGCCCAAAATAATTAGCGAGAAAAGTATATTCCTTTTCATAATCTTTTATTTCTTCAAGCTTAAAAGTACAACATTTTCTACATGGTGTGTTTGGGGAAACATGTCAACAGCTTGTGTTTTGGTCAGATCGTATTTTTCTTTCATAAGTCCTAAATCTCTTGCTTGTGTAGCACTATTGCAGCTTACATACACAATTTTGTCAGGTGCCATTTTTAGAATTTCTTCTACCACATCTTTATGCATTCCATCTCTTGGGGGATCTGTTATTAAGACATCGGCCTTGCCATGCAAGGCTATAAAAGAGGGGGAAAATACATTTTTCATGTCTCCTACATAAAATTCAACATTGTCTATATTGTTGTGAATTGCATTTGCTTTAGCGTCTATAATAGCTTCCGGAACTGATTCAATGCCTATTACTTTTTGAGCTTTTTTAGAAATAAATTGTGCAATAGTTCCTGTGCCTGTGTACAGGTCATATACCAATTCGTTGCCAGTAAGTCCTGCAAAATCTCTGGTGATTTTATATAAGTTATACGCTTGTGCAGCGTTGGTTTGGTAGAAAGATTTGGCATTTATTTTAAACTGTAAGCCTTCCATCTCTTCAATGATGTGATCTCTACCACTAAAACAAATGACCTCTTGATCATAAATAGTGTCGTTGGCTTTTTGATTTATGACGTATTGTAAAGAGGTAATACTAGGAAATTGTGTTTTTATAGCCTCTAGGAGTTTAATTCTATTGGTAGGATTGTTTTCACAGAATTGCACCAGAACCATATATTCTCCATTTGAACTCGTTCTGATCATGAGTGTTCTCAATTCTCCAGTATGATTTCTGGGATTAAAAAATGTGATTCCCTCTGCTATTGCAAATTGTTTCACAAATAATCTCATTTCATTCGATGGATCTGCTTGGAGGTGACATTTTTTTATATCAAGAATTTTATCCCACATACCTGGAATGTGAAAACCCAAAGCGTTTCTGTCTTCTATGGTGTCTTTTTCTTGAATCTCTTCAGGGGTTAACCACCTACTGTCTGAGAAAGAAAATTCCATTTTGTTTCTGTAAAAATATGCCTCAGGGGCTCCGGCAATTGGAGTCACTTCTGGGAGATCTATATGTCCAATTCTCTTTAAGTTATTTAAAACCTCTTGTTCCTTATAAGCGATTTGGTGCTCATACCCCATGTGCTGCCATTTACAACCGCCACAAACACCAAAGTGTTCACATGCTGGTGGTACCCTTTTTTCTGATTTTTGGTGAAATGCCACAGCGGTTCCTTCGAAGTATGCTTTTCTTTTTTTGGTGGTTTTAACGTCTACAATGTCACCAGGAACAGCATTATTGATGAAAATTACGCGACCGTCTGGTGCTTTTCCAACCGTTTTTCCCTTAGCAGCAGTGTCTGTTACTAAGATGTTTTCGAATACAAGGGGATTTCTTCTTTTTCGCATGGGGCAAAAGTACTATCTTTTTTATTTAAAATTGTAGCTTTGTGGCAAACAGGCTATTTCTTTTTTGTAGTCTAATATTACATCAATCATTAAAAAACATTTATGTCTCAAACAGTTAAAATAAGTGCACAGCAAGCTATTGAATTAGAAGATAAATACGGTGCCCACAATTACCACCCATTGCCGGTAGTTCTATCTAAAGGTGAAGGTGTTTATGTTTGGGATGTAGATGGAAATAAATATTTTGATTTTTTATCTGCATATTCTGCAGTGAATCAGGGGCATTGCCATCCGAAGATTGTTGGAGCCATGGTGAATCAGGCACAGACGCTTACGCTCACCTCAAGAGCTTTTTACAATGATAAATTGGGTGTATTTGAGAAATATGCTACCGAAACATTTGGATATGACAAACTGCTTCCTATGAATACTGGAGCAGAAGCTGTAGAAACAGCTTTAAAAATCTGTAGAAAGTGGGGTTATGAGGTAAAGAATTTGCCCAAAAACACAGCCAAAATTGTGGTTTGTGAAAATAATTTTCACGGTAGAACAACAACCATAGTGTCATTTTCAAATGACCCAGTAGCTCAAAATAATTTTGGACCATTTACAGAAGGTTTTATTAAAATACCCTACGACAATATTGATGCTTTAGAGGCAACACTGGCTTCTGATCCCTCTATTGCTGGTTTTTTAGTGGAACCTATTCAGGGAGAAGCCGGAGTCTATGTGCCTTCTGAGGGCTATTTAGCAGCTGCAAAGGCACTTTGTGACAAGTACAATGTACTCTTTATTGCAGACGAGGTTCAAACTGGCATTGCTAGAACAGGAAAATTATTAGCTACTTGTGGTAATTGCTCCTGTTCAGACAGGCACTGCAGCGGAACACCTGAGGTGAAAGCAGATATTTTAATCCTGGGAAAAGCTATTTCTGGTGGTGCATACCCCATTTCTGCTGTATTGACAAACAATGCTATAATGAAGGTAATTGCGCCTGGAAATCACGGGAGTACTTTTGGAGGAAACCCTGTAGCTGCTGTGGTTGGGATTGCTGCCTTAGAAGTGGTCAAAGAGGAGTCTTTGGCTCAAAATGCTTTTGATTTAGGTCATTTGTTTAGGGAAGAAATACAGAAATATGTAGACCAATCTACGATAGTGAAAGGTGTTAGGGGTAAAGGCTTGTTAAATGCTATTTTAATTAACGATACGGAAGAAAGTGATACTGCTTGGAATATTTGTTTGGCCCTTAGAGATAATGGTTTGCTAGCGAAACCAACCCATGGAAATATTATCAGGTTTGCACCACCATTAGTGATGAATAAAGAACAACTTTTGGCATGTGTGGCTATTATCACTAAAACCTTAGCTTCCTTTGAGCAATAATTTGTGAAGTATTCATTTTTGAAACGACTATTTTGATATGTCATTTAAATTAGGAGACAAGGTTTGTGTATTAGATCAAGATATTGAAGGTGTCGTTACTGCAGTAATGGGAGATATTCTGGAAGTTGAAACTACCTTTGGTTTTTTAATGAAGTTTACCACTAGAGAATTACTTATTCTTCCTGAAGAAGGTTTGCAGGTGTCTAATTATGAGGTGGCTAAGATCAAGCACCTAAAGCAAGATAAAAAGCCCAATTATAAGGCCACTGTTTCTAAAAAAGATAGGGATGTACCTAAAATGGAAGTAGATCTTCATATTGGCCAGCTAACCAATGCGACCAATCTCTCTAATTATGACATGTTAAACATACAATTAGATACTGCCCAGCGGCAGTTAGAGTTTGCTATAGCTAAAAAAATTCAAAAGGTAGTATTTATTCATGGAGTAGGTGCAGGAGTGCTTAAAGAGGAATTAAAATACATCTTTAAAAGGTATGAGGGAATAAGGGTCTACGAGGGAGATTATAAGAAATATGGCTTGGGAGCTACTGAAGTTTATTTGACACAACAGGTTAGAAGGGAGCTGTAATTATTTTGGGGTGGTAAATATGCCAAAATCATTTAAGTTCACATCTGTAATTCGCTTACCATCTTGGTCTGTAAAGCTTACACCACTCAATTGAATTTCATGTTCAAAACTATTGCCGTCTTCGCTTAGGCTCGTATTAATGAATATTGTTCCTGCAGTTGCATTGGCATCTTTAATCACATTTACACCTATCTCAGGTAACACACTGCAGTAGTAGGAAGCACTTATGTCTTCGGAAAAAATCCTATAATTAAGGGTAGCCTGATTGGGAATGCTACTTTGTATGGTTTGTTCACTCACACTGTTTTTTAAAAGCCCTTCTGGAAGTTGTAGCGCTAGTGATTCTGTACCATTAATTTTAAACAATAATGTGGTTGCTGTGGATTGTGTACAGCTTTCAATACCAATTTCATTGAAGCTTATACTTTGAATTGTAATATCTCCATCGCTACAGCTAAAAAATAAAGACATTAGGAGAACAGCTAAAAATAGTTTACGTATTAATGTGCTACTTTTCATGGGTATCAATTTGCTGTCAAATGTAATTATTTTCAATGCTTTTCTCTATAAATCTGTCAAATACATTTATTTAATATATTTTTATGGTCCCATAAAAACTAAAGAATGAAAGCTGTTTATTTTGACAATGCTGCAACAACTCCAGTAAGGGGTGAAGTGATTAATAGTATTCAAAACGCCCTAGAAAAATGCTTTGGAAACCCTTCTTCTACACACAGTTTTGGTAGGACTGCCAAGACAGCTGTAGAACAGGCAAGAAAAACTATTGCAGCTACTTTAGGAGCTCATCCTTCAGAAATTATATTTACTTCAGGAGGTACAGAGGCAGATAATATGGTTTTAAAATGTGCTGTAAGGGATTTGGGTGTAAAACATATAGTAACCACTACAATGGAGCACCATGCTGTTTTACATACTATAGATGAATTAGTGGCGTTTAATGGAGTTACTGCCCATCATGTAGCAGTAGATGCCAATGGAAATCCAGACCTTTTGGATTTAGAAAAAATACTAAGCGGGTTAAAAGAGACTGTTTTAGTGAGTTTAATGCATGTTAATAATGAAATTGGAAATATTTTAGACCTTCCCACAGTAGCTGCTCTTTGTGAGTCTTATGGGGCTTATCTCCATTCAGATACGGTCCAATCAATTGGTCATTTTCCTTGGGATTTACAAAAGATTAAAATTCACTTTTTAGCTGCAGCTGCTCACAAATTTCATGGGCCTAAAGGGATTGGTTTTGCTTATATAAGAAAAGACACTCCTTTAAAATCATTTATTGTAGGAGGCTCACAAGAGCGAGGTTTTAGAGCAGGTACAGAGCCCTATCACAACATTGTAGGCCTTGAAAAGGCTTTTGTTTTGGCATATGAACACTTGGATAAGGAACGTGTTTATATTGAGGGTTTAAAAAAGTACTTTATTAGTGAAATAAATAAAGCCATTCCAGCTGTGTCTTTTAACGGTTTTTCGGGGGATATGGAGAAGAGTACCTACACTTTAGTCAATGTGCGTTTACCATTTAATGCCCAAAAGGCACAGATGCTATTATTTCACCTAGATTTGAAAGGAATTGCTTGTTCTAAAGGGAGCGCCTGTCAGTCTGGAAGTAACAAAGGATCACATGTGTTGTCTGCTTTTCTTACAGAGGAACAATTGGCCATGCCCTCTTTGAGGTTTTCTTTTTCTTCATTTAACACTAAAGAAGAAATAGATTATACGATTAATGTCTTAAAAGAGTTTTCCGAAAAGTAAGAATTAGAGATTTTTAAGGCTACTATTTTTCGTAGGGAAATTTTCTACTGGCTTGCCTCATCATTGAACCTATAAGTTCATTCGTGTTTTTACCGGTTTTTCTGTCTATCTGTTTCTCGTACTTCCAGAGAAGTTTACCAGTTTTCACATCACTTATTTTTATGCCTATACGGCCGTATTTAGTATTCCCTGTCACATAATCTAATAATTTAAACGATTTGGTGGCTCCCCTGGATAGCTGAACGTTTAGGGTTATGGTACCACTAATAATAGCGTCTACCCCTAAAATTTCTCCCAATTCTTTTACGCTTAAAATATCTAGTGAATTGTAGCCTATTTCTTGTTTTTTTAGAAAAGCATTGGTGTCTTTTATATTTTGGAAATTCACCCTGTAATGCTTTCTTTTCTCCATTTTAAGAAAGTATGTTTCTAGGGCTTCTTGAACAGCATAGCCCTCAGAGGCCTCTAATTCTAATTGCATTTCATCAGTTAATTCTTGTTCTAAATTTACTGAAGCTAGAAAAGGAAGGATCGCAATACTTTGATGCGTGGCAGTGATGTTTTTGAATTGTTTATTTTCATAGATATTCTTTTGGCCCAATGCCAATTGTGTAAAGAATAGGCATATGACTGAAATACTAAGTTTTACTTTGTTTTGCCTATTTAATAATTGATTTTTCATAGTGTATTTAAAGGCTTAAGAGAGTGGTGTATGTCTGGGAATTTCCCAACATATCTATGACTTGTATTGTTAATTCGTTGTTTTTTTGAAGATTTGTTCTTGCACCTATATGATGGGTAAGTGTATTGGTTTTAGGTTCGTATTCCATGAGAATCCATTCTCCGTTTAAACTTCCTGAGTAGCTTTCAATTCCGGTTTCTTGATCTTTAATTTCAAGACTCAAAAACTGATAATTTCTAATATTTTGATTGCTCTTAAAGTTTTTTGGTCTTATGCTTGGAGGTATAGAGTCTTGTTTAACTACATAGGTTCCCAATTTATTGGTCTTAGTACTCAGCCAATCACCGTCTTTTTTAGTAGTGCTGTAAATGGAAGACTTTGAACCGAGCATGTAAGCAATGTAACTGTATTTAGAAAAGGAACTGTTCTGTGAATTAAAACTTAGGGTAAATGGTTTTTTTACTGCCCACATAGGTTTGTGTACGCTAATAGTATCTTTAGTCGTTTCTAAGTTTAAATAAACATCTTCGTAAAAGCTATTAGCCGGGAAATAGAGACTGCCATGGGCTAGTTTGTAATGTGCAGGATTTTTAGACCACACTGGGAAAGGTGTTTTGTTAAGTGTTTTTTTTATTGTTACTTCTTCTGAAGTACCTAAAACAGGTATCTTAATTCTTATATTATTGCCATGAATGTCCATTAGGGTCAGTTCAAGATCAATTGTTTCATTGGGCTTTATGCTAACAATCCCTTTGTTTTTTATTGTTTTAAATATACTTAATGGTTTTCGTGCATTTTGAAACAATTGTACAATACGCTCCCTATGTTTAATCAAATGTGGATAGTCTATGAGCGTATTAATACCCTTAGTTTCATTAAATGAAAATTGGTCTAATTTAATTTCACCAATCAGCGTATCATTTAATGAAAGTCTATATTGATAAATACCATTTTTATTTGCGGTTAGTTCTTGTCTGTCATAGCCTTTGACTCCTATGTAAAATGATCCTTTTGCCTCTATAGGACTTACCTGATAAATGCCTTCAGGGGTTCTTTTAAATGAAAGTTGCACTTTGTTTTCACTTCTGTTTATATGACTACTTTCACCTATGGGATAAGCGAATAGTTTTTGAAGGGTTGGTGGTGTTTTGTCCAATACTTCATAGGGGAACTGAAGTGGATTTATAGCTATGGCAGTACCAGTTTTTCTCATTTCAAAGTGAAGGTGTGGTGCGGTGGACCCACCACTATTTCCAGAAAATGCAATAGGGCTGTCTTTGTACACTTTGAGACTGTCTTTTTTTGGAAAAAGCTGAATGGTATACGATTTGTTAGCGTATTGTTTGTCTTGCACAAATTTTTCTATTTCAGGAGAAAACTTTTGTAAATGGGCGTATACGCTACTAGTACCATTGTAATGGTTTACATAGAGCACTTTTCCATATCCCCAATGTGAAATTTTTATTCTAGACACATAGCCATCTGCAATAGAGAATACTTTTAGGCCTTGCTGGTGTTTTGTTTTAATATCTAAGCCTGAATGAAAATGATCAGACCTTAGCTCACCAAAATTACCAGCTAATAATAAGGGGATGTTAAGGGGCGCATTGTATATAGTATCTGAAACCTTGTTGTCCAAAGCTTTTTGAGCGTACAATGGACCAACTAATAAACCTAATGCGAAAAAAAAATACAGTGTTTTCATTTGATGTTCAAAAGTAAATAAACTGCCTTAGATACAGAAGGGCTTGGAGGCTTTATCCGGATAATTTTGTCTATAATTTTGGGCTGACATTTAATAAATTTAAAACTATTGGGCTGCAATTCTAAGAATACCAAGTTTTATATTAACTTTGTTTTATTAGTATGGACAGTTGCAAATGAATCATCTTAAAGAAATTGTAGGTTCTTTAGAAAATAAGGTAAGCAAATTAGTTCACCATTTAGAAGGAGTTAAAGAGAATTCTGCCCTTTTAAGAAAGGAACTTGATGAAGCGAAAAAAACCTGTGAATACGCAAAATCACAGGCCACTTATTGGGAAGAGAAATACAATGCTTTAAAATTAGCACAGTCTATGTTAGGCAGTGATGAAAACACTACCGAAGCGAAACTGAAGATTAACACCTTAATAAAAGAGCTTGACTATTGTATAGGGGCGCTCTCTAAATAATGTATGTCAAATACGTTTAAAATAAAGCTTTCAATTGCTGACAGGGTATATCCATTGACGATTGCTCCATCTCAAGAGGAAGGTTTAAGAAAAGCCGCTAAACAAATAGAATTGCTTGCTAAAAACTTTGAGCAAAATTATGCTGTGAGGGATAAACAAGATGTTTTGGCCATGTGCGCCTTGCATTTTGCCTCAAAGACAACTCAGAGTAATATAGAAGAATCTCAAGATAATAAAGAGGTTCAAGAGCGTTTAAAAGCGCTTGAGGAAGTGATTGACAATTCGTTAGGATAATACGTTCTTTTAAATAACATCATTGCCCACACTGGTATTTATTTTTTGACAAACTCAACGCTAATTTTTTTTAAAAGGGTGAGTTTAGATTATGCAAGCATGCCTTACTCGTATAAGGAAACTTAAGTAATTTGTTAGCCCTAAACCTGTTTATTCAGAGTTTGTTCAAAACCCAATCCAATGTGGGCTTTTTTTATATAATTAATTAAATACAAATGGATAGTACAACAATCATAATATCGGCCGTTTTAGGCCTTGCAGTTGGGTTTGCTATCGCAAAGTTTTTGGAAAAGGGGAAAGCCTCAAAGACCATTATCAATGCGAGAAAAGACGCACTTGCAATTATTAAAAACGCTAAAAACGAAGGCGAGAATATTAAAAAAGACAAAATATTTCAGGCCAAAGAGCGCTTTTTGGAGTTAAAAGCAGAACATGAGAAGGTGATCCTTTCAAAGGAGAAAAAAATTGGAGAATCTGAAAAACGTACCAGAGATAAAGAATCTCAAGTGAGCAATGAATTGTCTAAGACAAAAAAAATAAATGACTCATTAGAGCAAAAGATTGCGGAAACGACTCACAAAGCTGAAATTCTAGATAAAAAGCAGTCGGAATTAGATAAACTGCACAAAAATCAAGTACAGCAACTCGAGGTTATTTCTGGCTTGTCTGCAGATGAAGCTAAGGAACAGTTATTGGCTTCTTTGAAAGATGTGGCTAAATCTGACGCTATGGCCTATATGCAATCTACCATGGAAGAGGCTAAGTTAACCGCCCAGCAAGAAGCTAAAAAAATCATCATTAACACCATTCAAAGGATTGGTACAGAGGAAGCGGTGGAAAACTGTGTTTCCGTATTTAATCTTGAATCAGACGACGTTAAAGGTAGAATTATTGGTAGAGAGGGTAGAAATATCAGGGCTATTGAGGCAGCTACTGGAGTAGAGATTATTGTAGACGACACACCAGATGCTATAATTCTTTCATGTTTTGATTCTGTGCGTAGGGAGATTGCTAGATTGTCATTGCACAAATTAGTGACTGATGGTAGAATTCACCCTGCTAGAATTGAAGAGGTTGTTAAGAAAACAGAGAAGCAAATTGAAGAAGAAATTATAGACATAGGTAAGCGTACCGTAATTGATTTAGGAATTCATGGATTACATCCTGAACTCATTAAAGCGGTTGGACGTATGAAGTATCGTTCTTCTTACGGCCAGAATCTATTGCAACACTCTAGAGAAGTGGCTAAGCTTTGTGGAGTTATGGCTGCTGAATTGGGGATTAATGCAAAACTAGCCAAGCGTGCAGGTCTTCTTCACGATATTGGTAAAGTTCCTAATACAGAGGCAGAGGTAGAAACCCCTCACGCTATCTTGGGAATGCAATGGGCTGAGAAGTTTGGAGAAAAGCCAGATGTGTGTAATGCTATTGGAGCCCACCATGATGAAATTGAAATGAATACCCTTATCGCTCCTATTGTACAAGTCTGTGATGCCATTAGTGGTGCAAGACCAGGAGCTAGAAGACAGGTATTAGACTCTTATATTCAAAGATTAAAAGACTTAGAAGATGTTGCTTTTGGTTTTCCAGGAGTGCAGAAAGCCTATGCCATTCAGGCGGGTAGGGAATTAAGGGTAATTGTAGAAAGTGAGCGCGTTACAGATGACCAAGCCTCTGAACTATCCTTTGAAATTTCACAAAAGATTCAGACAGATATGACTTATCCTGGTCAAGTTAAGATCACTGTGATTAGAGAAACTAGGGCTGTAAATGTAGCCAAGTAGTTAGTTTGCGATGAAATCCTAGTGTAAAAAAAGCCCTGCTCAGCGAGCAGGGCTTTTTTTTGTCTTAAGGTATGCTTTACTCTGTTGCTCCTTCCTCAGTAGCTTCTTCGTTTGCAGCCTCTTCTTCCTCTTTATTTATTTTATGTGTTAGTATATTGACCTTTTTGAGTTTTTCTTTCCAAGTGTCAATATCTTCTTTGTGTTTATTAATTTTATGGACAACTTCTTTAACTACAGGATTGTCTTCAGATGCATTTGAAAAGAATTCTAAGTTGTTTTCTAATTGTCGCATCTCATTTTTAGACTCTTCAATCTTTTTGCGAATAAAAGCTTTTTCGTTAGCAAGTGCATAGTCATTATCAGAACTGGCCAACTGATTGAGTTTGTCTCCGTATTTAAGCAATTCCCCCGCCTGTTTGTCAATATTTAATTTAAGAAATAGGGCGTCTAAAACCTTATTAAAGGTATTGTTAATGTTTTTGCTTTTAAAAGGTACCCTTCCAATATTTTTCCAAGCAGCTATTTGTGCTTTTATAAAAGTGAGGTCTTTTTCATTATCTGCCCCTAGGTCATATGCTTTTAAGTCTGCCAGCACCTTCTCTTTGGCGGTTAAATTTTCCTCTTCTACAGCATTGTTTGCATTTTTACTCTTATTCACATTGGTGAAATAGGTATTACAAGCAGCCTTAAATGATTTCCAGATTTTATCTGAATACTTCCTAGGTACATGCCCAATTGTTTTCCACTCATTTTGAATACGCTTAAAAGTCTGCGTAGTTTCATCACTCACTTCGCTATCTTTGAGGGAATTAGCAGTTTCTAGTAATGCTTTCTTTGCATCAAGATTTTCTTGCTGCTCATTTTTTAAGTGCTTGTAGAAACTATTTTTATGCTGATTAAATAGCTTAGTAGCAGCTTTAAATGCTTTCCAGGTTTTTTCATTTTGTTTTTGAGGTACTTTTCCAGTTTCAAAAAATGTATTCCTGAGGGTTTCTACCGTTTTCATCTGGCTTTGAATCCCTTTATGTGTAGTGGCAATACCTTCACTAACCGCATTAATCTTAGCTATAATTTCAAGCTTTATTTCTAGATTTCCTTCAAAACCTTTTTCTAAGGATTTAAAATGCTCTTGTCTTTTTTCATGAATGACCTTAGTAGCTGCGCTAAAACGATCCCAAACTGCCTCTCTATTTTCCTTGTCTACAGGACCTAGATCTTCTTTCCATATTTTATGAAGTGTTTGAAGCTCTTGGAATGCCTTATGAATATCAGTTTCTGTCTCAAGCGCTTCTGCTTTTTCAATAATTTTGAGTTTTTCCTCAAGATTGTGTTTAAAATCTAAGTCCCTCAGTTCCCTGTTAAGGTTTAAGAAATCATAAAAGATTTCCATATGATGGTGATAGGTTTTCCAAGCATCATTGTAGTGAGTTCTTGGAATTGCCCCTGCATTTTTCCATTCTTTTTGTATTTCCTTAAAGTTCTTGTAAGTGTCGTTAATGTCTTCTTCTACATTTACTAAGCCCTTGAGTCTTTCTATGAGATCTAGGCGTTTCTTGAGGTTGTTTTGAAGGTTAGACTCTAAGGTTTTATAATAGGCGTCTTTTTTCTCGCGATACTCGCCATACACCTCATTAAATTGTCTTTTGGCTACAGAATTGTATCTAAAGTCTATTTCGTTACCGCCTCCCTCTATGAACTCTGCCTTTTTTTGTTCTAAGAAATCTTGAAATTTAACATCAAAGGCTGCTTTTATAGCGTCCACATTCTTTTTAATTGCTTGGACTTTTTCATTTTTGACTAGCCTTTGAAGTTCCCCGACTAGATTTTCCATATTCAATGTTTCATAGTCCAAATCTGGAATACTATGTCTGGAAGCATTATCTACATCTTCTGCGTCTTCTGCATTAGAATCATCAATTTCGGATTGAGGATCTTCTTGCGAAGTATTTTCCTCATGATGGGTTTGTTTTTCAACTTTTAAATCTTCCTTTCCTACCGGATCTTGTAGGTTTCCGTCTTTTTCTTCTAACATGTTATATGGTTTTTGTCAGTTCAAAATAGAGAGGGTTTCTGCCCTTTCTTATCCTTAGTAATATACTAACATATAACTATATATAAAAATTTATTGTTTTTTTAAACCCTAAGTATTTTACCTATTCCAAATCTCCCAGGAAGCCTCTGCTTGGCCCACTAACATTTCATAGCCGTTTTTAATTTTAGCCCCTCTTAATTTTGCTTCATTCAAAAAAGCCGTTAGCTCGGGATTGTAAATTAAATCAAAGGCAATATGATTTGTACCAATTTGACTGTAGTCAATATCTGGTTTTTGATCTATCTCAGGGAAGGTACCAATAGGCGTGCAATTAACAATGATTAAGTGCTCTTGTAAGAGCTCTTTTGTGAGATCTTTGTAACTTATTTGTCCCTCTTTAGATTGTCTAGATACATATAGAAAAGGAATACCCATGCTTTTAAAAACATGAGATACTGCCTTAGATGCTCCACCAGTCCCAAGAATAAGTGCTTTTTTATGCTCGGAAGATATAAGAGGTTCTATGGCTTTTCTGAACCCTATGACGTCTGTATTGTAACCTACGGTCCCTTCTTTTGTGAACTTAATAGTGTTTACCGCACCTATTTCTGCAGCAGTTGGATCTAGCTTAGTCAAGAAAGGTATTACAGATTCCTTGTAAGGAATGGTTACATTCATTCCCTTTAAGTCTGTTGTTTGGTCTAATAGTTTATTAAAATTGCTGAGGTCTTGAAAATCAAAATTCTCGTAAGTATATCCCTCAAGATTAAGTTGTTCAAACTTCTTAGAAAAATAATTTCCTGAAAAAGAGTAAGAAATATCTTTTCCTAGTAATCCGTATTTATTGCTTTTTTTTGTGTGCATAAGATTCTAAAGCCATTAAAATTACAAAACCTATTACCATCCAAAAAATGGCCCACCATGTAGCCGCCTCTTGAATGGAAGGAATGTATCTCTGGTAATTTAATATTATTTTATGCTGGTTTGAATCCAACAACGGTTTTCCTAATTCATTCAGTTTGTAAATAGTTTCTTTCCAGGGCCAAACAACCCCTAAAGACCCGGAAATAAAACCAATTATGATCGCTGTAGTAATGGCGTTAAAGCGCTTCAAAACAACACTGATTAAGTGAGATAAAGTAACCAATCCGGCTGTAGATCCCAAGGTGAAAACAGCAAGTATTTTTAGTGTTTTAAGTCGCTTTGGATTGTTCCAAAAACTAAAGTCGCCTTGGATAATTTCAAAAAAAGTGTCGTAAAGCGCATTAACACTATCCACAAGTAGGAGTACATAATTGCCTAAAAGCATTAGTATGAATGAACCAGATAAGCCAGGAAGTGTCATTCCAGATACGCTAATCATTCCGCAGAAAAACACAAACAACAAGTGGTCATTCTCTTTGGCAGGGCTAAGAAAACTAATACTTACACCAATACCCAGTCCAATGAATCCCCATAGGATTGTACTGCTATTCCATTGTTTAAACTGTTTGGATATATAGTATACGGATCCCAATATCATGCCAAAGAAAAGGGACCAAACATAGGTTTCTTGAGTGAGTAGAAAATAATCGAGCACTTTAGAAACACTAAAATAGCTTACGATCATTCCCATAAGGAGTACCCAAAGAAAGGGACCGTTTATATAGTAGTAGAAAGGCTTAAATCTTCCTGATACAAGCAGGAAGAACGCTTTTTTATTGACCTTTTTTAGCGCGTAAATAAATTCTTCATAAAAACCACCAACAAATGCTACAATTCCACCTGAGACTCCTGGAACTTTATTTGCAGCGCCCATAGCCAGTCCCTTTAAAAAAAGGAATATGTTGTCTTGTAAGGTTCTTTGCTGCTCCATAATGTCAATGATGTAACACTTAGGTGGTTTTTTTATTGGCAGATTTTTCTAAGATGAAAATTAACGAAAAGCCAAAAATAGCCAACAAGCTAGCAGCAATTATTTGTGTGTTCCCAGAAAAATCCCAAGGCAATACATTTTTAGAGGCCAAAACAATCTCTTTATCCCGAACTATTCTTGAGGAAACGACTTCCTTCCAAGGCCATATTTTAGATAGGGATCCTATAATAAACCCCATCAGTATGGAGAGTGTTTGATTTTTAAAATGATTAAGGGTCCATTTTAAAATTCTAGAAAAAGAGGCCAGACCTATAATACAGCCTGCACCAACAGTGGCAATGATCAACAGATCCCTTTGATGAACCGCATTTAATATGGGTTCATATGAACCGAGCAATACTAAAATAAATGCCCCAGATATGCCCGGTAAAATCATAGCGCAAATGGCTAAGGCACCAGACAGAAATAAATACAACGGTTGTTGGCTGTTTTCAACTACCCCCAATTCCCCTATACCAATGGCTATGGCTATTCCAATAACTGCCATGATATAATCTGTAGGTTTTTTATTTTTGATTGATTTTCCAATAAAAACAACACTAGCTAAAACCAAGCCAAAGAAGAAAGACCAAAGCAGGACAGTCTCATGGTTCAGAAGCCAACTAATGCCTTTTGCTAGTGAGATTACACTGACACCAATACCTAGAAAAAGCGCTGTTAAAAAATTTCCATTAATATGTGCCCAAAAGCTTTTAATCCCTTCCTGTTTCCACTTTTTTAAGGCTTTGAGGTTCACATTATTAATACTCTCTAAGAGCTCCTCATAAATACCAGATATAAAAGCAATGGTTCCACCTGAAACTCCAGGAACCACATCTGCAGCACCCATAGCCATACCTTTTAAAAAAAGGACTATATAATTCCTGTTTATTTTTTTTTGCATGTCTAGCGTAAAGTTTAAAAATAGGGTATTTTAACTAGAAGCCTTGCTAGAGGTGCTAATAAAATTGGAAACCCAAGTACTGTTAAAAAAACCAGGATATTGACTTTTGAAATGCGCTAGAAGACTGTAGTCTAATCTCAATGCCTCAGAAAGATGGTATTTGCTTTGCTCAATATCTTGAGAAAGCCCAAAAATAAATGCCAATCGATACCTTAAGGAGGCAATTTCTGGGAAGAAACCAATCGCTTGAAGCAGTATTTGATTCGCCGCCTCAAATTCTTTATTTTCCATGACTACCAAGGCCCAAGACTCCCATGTACTTAAATCATAATCTCCAAACTCAACGGCCTGTTTGTAGGCGAAATCTGCCTCGTCTAATTGCCCTAAGCTTACATTTATTTGCGCACATTTTTTCCAATAAGCTTCATTTTCGGTGTCAATATGCAAGGCCTTATTAATGTAATAAAGTGCCTTTTCATAATTTTTCTCTCTAATATAAAAATTGGTTATAGCTAGCCAACCTTTGTCTAAAAGTGGGTCCTCATGGACTGTTTTATAATAGTATTGTTGTGCGAGATCTGAATTTCCAATTTTTTCATGACACCTGCCAATTCTAAGGTAGGCATGGGCGGTGGGATCCTCTAAGTCTATAGTGGTCTCATAATTCTCAATAGCTTCATTATAGCGCTTGAGTTTTTCTAAAACCATGGCTTTTTCAAAATAAGCGCCAATAAATGATTCATCAGATATTATAGCAAAATCAAAGGCAGTGAGCGCCTCTTTATAGAGACCTTTACTCTTGTATTGCTTTCCAAGCTGATGCCATGCCACTTCACAATAAGGTTCTTTTTCTAAGTAATCATTGAGATAAGAAATAGCGCCATCAGGATCTTCTAAGTATTCAAAGCAATAGATAATATTATACAGTGAGGCATAGTCCTGAGGATCTTCTTCCACACATTTAATAAAATTGTGCTTAGCTTTCTCAAAATCTTCTAAAAACAAATATTCCATACCCAAAAGGGCATAGATGTCTAAAGTGTCTTCAGTGAGTAATAACGCTTTCTCAAGACAACTAATAGCTTGAAGGTGTTTGTCTTGCTTGGACCAAATATTGGCCCTTTGAATATATATTTCCTCGTTTTTTTGGTCTAGAGATTCTAAGTAATCCAATTGAGAAATTGCGAGATCTAGCTTGTTCTCAAAGACCATCACTTCAATTTCTAACAACTTTAAAGGGGTTGTTTCAGGGTGTTGTTCCAAACCAATTTTAATGGCTTTTTTTGCCAATGAAACCTTTCCATTATTGAGATAGTGGTGTATGATGTCTTCAAAATCCTCCGCGTCAAAAAAGTACACGTCGTCTGTTTTGAGCATGGATTCAAACTTTGCGATTGGCTCGCTGCCTTCTTCATTAGGATCTAACGCCATAGCGTATATCTTGGGGTTTCAATTAATTTAAATTTAGGGGTAATCCCATTAACAAATCTTATAATCTGGGGGTTATTATTAACAAATTAGTTAACACTACAAGAGATTAATTTAAAGACCTTGTGTTTTTATCTAAAATCTTTAAAATTAAATCGCAGCCTTTCTCCAATTCATCCATTGAAATAGTTAAGGGGGGAGATATTCTCACAGCTTTTTTTTCAAAGAGTAACCAGAAAAGAATTAATCCATTTTTTGATGCTTCTAAAACCAATTCATTGGCTTTTTCAGGAGAGGCTAAAATGAGGGCTAACATAAGCCCTTTTCCTCTAATTTCTTTTATGTCAGGGTGCTGTAATTTACGTCTCAAAAAAGCCTCTTTCTCTAAAGTTTGAGCCATGAGGTTTTCTTCTTGTATAATTTCTAAAGTGGCCTTGCAGGCCGATGCTATTACAGGATTTCCCCCAAAAGTGGTAATATGTCCAAGGCTGGGCTTTTCTTGAAGTAAGTCCATAAGGGGTTTAGACGCTATAAATGCGCCAACAGGTAGACCACCAGCCATTCCTTTACCTACGACCAATATATGGGGTACACATTGGTAGTGCTCAAAAGCAAATAGCGCTCCTGTACGCCCAAATCCTGGTTGAATTTCATCTAAAATGAGCAATGCACCAACCGCTTCGCAGCGTTCTTTTACAGCTTTTAAATATCCATTATTTGGGCAAATGAATCCTGCACCCCCTTGAATGGTTTCTAGTAGGACTGCAGCCGTTTTTTCAGTGATCTGTGACAATTCTATAAATGCATTGAAATGTATAAATCTTACACCGGGTACCAATGGTCTAAAAGCAGCTTTTCTGTCTTCATATCCCATGACACTTAAACTCCCCATTGTATTTCCGTGGTAAGCATGGTGTGCTGCAATAATTTCATGTCTTCCTGTAGCCCTTCTAGCTAATTTCATAGCGCCTTCTATGGCTTCTGTCCCAGAATTTACTAGGTAAGTACAATCCAAACCTTCCGGAAGCAATGCCGCCAATGCTTTAGTGTAATCAATAGCTGGTTTTTGGGCGTATTCCCCATATACCATGACATGCATGTATTTGGCCGTTTGTTCTTGAATGGCTTTTACAAGTTTTGGATGGGTGTGGCCAACACTACAAGCAGAAACACCGGCTACAAAATCCAGGTGACCCTTTCCGTTCGAGTCGTAAATATAACTGCCCTTGGCATGAGAAACTTCTAAAGCCAGGGGGTGGGGGGTAGTTTGTGCCTGATATTTTAAAAAATCTGAGATCACTTCTGAGATAGTTGCTTTTTTGTAGTTTTCTCTTCAGTATTGGGTAAATTTTCTCGGTCAATCGGTTGGGTGAGTCCCCTGATCTTAGCTAATTTAATCTGGAGATCTTCCGGTCCAAAAATATCATCTTTAGTTCGAATTCTCTCGTCTCCAAACCATAAGAATCCCTCTAATTTTCTGTCTATAACTGGAAGTTCTGACAGTGGGTAAATGGTGCCATCTGGCGCAGTTATAAAAGTAATTTCACTAATGTCGTTGTTGACCATCTCAATAGCAATTTCACTACAAATGGTTTTGTTAATTCCCATGAGTTCTTGCTCCTTATCATATAAATAATAGATGAGCTCAGTGTTCTTGATCAAGTTTAAAAAGCGAAGTGCATTGTTTTCAAAAACCCCAAACATGTCTTTTCCCTTAGCCTGGTTAAATCCTATCTTTCGAATAGTGTCTTTAGCTACAATGAAAGCATTATTGAGTACCTCTAGGGAGTCTAGTGATTTTGTTTTTGGATCTGATTTTAAATGAATCACATCTCCGGTCATCTGGTTTTCACCATTCCAAATTATGGGCCTTTTAATGAGCTGAGTAAGTCCTGTTCTTTGATCAAAATGAATGGAATCGCATTTTCCACTCAAGTCGGTCTTGTAAAACTTAGCTCCTCTAAATGCCCTTAAAATTCTGGCGTCAGGCTTTCCTGTAAGCATAATAGTATCTCCGTGCATATACAGGGAGTCTTTCTCTACTAAGCTAATAGAGACTGCTTTTTTTGTTGCGAATACGGAATCTTTTGCCTTAAAAACCTCTGCGTAATGCGCCCTAATAACGCCATTGTTTATGGTGTCTGTAACAACAATGTTATTGGTTGCAGAGGCAAATTTTCTATTTTTATTAAAGTAAACAGAGTCCCCTTCAATGATTCTATTATTGTAGTTAATCTTTGTGTTTTTAATTCCATAACCACTCTCTGCTGTCATGTTGTAATAGCCACGTTCGCAATAAAAGGTGTATTCCTTTCCATAAATTGTAGAAGGGCCATACATATAGGCATTTTTTGAAGTAGTGTAATAGTCTAGTTGCTGGGAACGCAGTTTGTATTCTGGATTAACCACCTCTACACGGCTTAAAAACTGGTATTTCTTTGGGGTTAAATAATACCTTCCAATATCTGAAGTTAAGGTGTTTTGGCTGTCTACAATAGTGCCTTTTTTGTTGTAATAGGCCTCCTGTTTTTCTCTATTAAAGTAGAGTGTGTCAGAGGGCGTTAAAGTCATGTCAGTATTTTTCAAACTTACAGACTCCCATGCTTTGGCCAATTGAGAAACACCATTGTAGTCCAATTGTCCTGCATTCATGAAGATAGAATCTCCTTGAATGAGTGTGATATTTCCTTTGGCCCTTATCTTGTTTTCTGCAGGATAGAAAATGGCAATATCACACCAGAGGTCTGCCCCTTGGTGTCTAAATTGAACTTGTTTGTCATCTTTACTAAAGATGGAAGCTCCGGGAAATTCCGCTTCATCCTTGGTGAAATTTCCCCCATAAACAATTTGGATTTGCTTCTCTTGGCCTTGAACCTTAGCAGACAAGAAGCATAGGGAAATAAGCAGTATAAAAACGTAGTATTTCTTCAAAGGGTCTAATTGCTAATGGTTTAATAAGAAAAAATCTTCACCCCTTATGTTAAAATACAAGGGGTAAAGAAACTTTTTTATCTATGAATAGTTTGGGTTCTATCTGGACCTACCGATACAATTTTGATAGGTACTTCTAGTACTTCTTCTAAATAATTAATATAATTCATGAGATTTTCAGGCAATTGTGATACCGCAGACATTTTAGTTAAATCCTGCTCCCAACCCGGCATTTCAATATAATTTGGAGTCACATTTTCTGGTTCCACATTGTATGGAAAATGAGATATAGTGGCACCTTTGTACTGGTATGAATCACAGATTTTGACTGTTTTAAATCCAGAAAGCACATCTGCTTTCATCATCATTAATTCTGTAACGCCATTAATTGTAATCGCGTATTTAAGCGCAACAACATCTATCCAGCCACATCTTCTGGCCCTTCCAGTTGTAGCGCCAAATTCATTACCTACACGACCCATAGTTTCCCCGTCAGTGTCAAATAGTTCAGTTGGGAAAGGACCACTTCCGACTCTGGTGGTATAGGCTTTAAAAATACCCAATACGCGTCCTATTTGGTTGGGTGCTACACCGAGCCCTGTACAAGCTCCAGCAGCAGTAGTGTTAGAAGAAGTCACAAATGGGTAAGTACCAAAGTCAATATCTAACAAAGAACCCTGTGCACCTTCTGCTAATATTTTTTTACCTGCTTTTTGAGCTTCGTATAAGTATTGTTCAGAATCAATAAAAGTCAATGATTTTAATTGGTCTATGGCTGCAAAGAAAGCGGTTTCTAATTCTTCTAAATCATACTGAATGTCTACGTCGTAAAAACCAATCATAGATTGGTGCTTGTCTGCAAGGGCTCTGTATTTTTCTTTCCAGTCGCTCATTTCTAAATCTCCTACACGCATACCGTTTCTACCGGTCTTATCCATGTAAGTAGGACCAATACCTTTAAGTGTTGAACCAATTTTAGCCTTTCCTTTTGCAGCCTCAGATGCAGCGTCTAAAAGCCTGTGCGTAGGAAGGATTAAATGTGCTTTTCTTGAAATAAGCAACTTACTTTTAAAATCTATTTTAAAAGCGGCTAAGTTCTCTAACTCTTTTTGAAAAATGACAGGGTCTATAACGACTCCATTTCCAACAATATTTTTCGCTTCTTTGTGGAAAATACCCGATGGGATAGTGTGTAGTACGTGCTTAATTCCGTCGAACTCAAGGGTATGACCTGCGTTAGGCCCTCCTTGAAATCTTGCTATAATGTCGTAATCTTTGGTGAGTACGTCTACGATTTTACCTTTTCCTTCATCTCCCCATTGGAGTCCTAGTAGTAAGTCTACTGCCATTTTTTTGCTAGTTGTTATGTTTATTCTTTAGGTGTTTCCAATTGTTCTTTGGTCCCGTAAAAGTATAAAGAATGGTTGTTTATTTTTATATTAAAAACTTCTTCTATTGTTTTTTTTATCGCTTGAATTCTAGGGTCACAAAATTCAATGACTTCTCCTGTGTCTGTTAGAATTACGTGGTCGTGTTGGTGGTCAAAATAAGACTTTTCATATTGGGCTTGATTTTTTCCAAACTGATGCCTTCTCACCAATTTACAATCCATTAAAATCTCTATGGTATTATACAAGGTAGCTCTACTGACCCGGTAGTTTTTATTTTTCATTTGAATATAAAGAGATTCAATGTCAAAATGCGACTCACTGTCATAGATTTCCTGAAGTATAGCATATCTTTCGGGTGTTTTTCTATGCCCATTTTCTTCTAAGAAAGCCGTAAATACGTTTTTAACTATTTCTTGGTTGTTGTTTGAAGATGCCATGGTTATGAAAGGTCTTAAGGAGCAAAGGTAATGCTAAATTTTATAATCTGCTCACTTTCTCAATGCCGTTAATATGCTTTAAATTTCCAATAAGTTTCTTGAGGGTATCGTTATTTTTTACCACCACTTTTATCTTCCCGCTAAAAGTGCCTCCATCTGTATTAAAATTAATGACCCTCATATTCACATTCATTTGGTTAGAGATCACTTTAGTAATATTACTTACCAATCCTAAATTGTCTAAACCATTTAAGGCTATTTCTGCAGAAAATTCTTCCTGAGAGGCGTCTATCCAATTTGCTGCTATAATTCTATAAGCGTAATTAGATTGAAGAGAGATGGCATTAGGACAATTTTTTTTGTGCACTTTTATGCCATCGTTAATACTAATAAACCCAAAGACTTCGTCTCCAGGGATAGCATTACAACAGGGAGACAAATTATAGGGTAGTTTTTCCTCGTCTTTTCCAAATACGAGCGTATCTAAATTAGAAGAGAGTTCCTCTTTGTCAATATCTTCCGGTATGGGGTTTCTCCTGATTTTATTTTTAAAGAAGGAGATAAAAGCGTTGTTGTAAGAAGCTGCAAAATCTTTTAGCTTAACATTGTCAATAATGCCACTACCCACTCTGTAATATAGGTCTAGACTAGTTTTTAACTTAAAAAACGTAACTAGTTTGTTAACAGTGTCCTCATTGAGGTTAATCTTTTGAGATTTTAACTTTCTTCTGAGTATTTCTTTTCCTTCTTCTGCAATGGCTTTTTTAGCCTCTTTGAGTGCAGTTTTAATCTTAGATCTGGCCCTAGCAGTTGTAGCGTAATTGAGCCAGTTTTGGGTAGGCTTTGCATTTTCAGAAGTAATCACGTCTACCTGATCACCTGAATGAAGGGGCGTGTTTAGGGGCACCAATTTCCCATTAACCTTAGCACCACGAGTCTTTGATCCTATCTGAGTGTGAATGCTAAAAGCAAAGTCTAAAGGGGTAGCTCCCTTGGGGAGTGATTTGAGTTCTCCTTTTGGCGTGAACACAAAAATTTCTTTGGAATAAAGGTTTAGTTTAAACTCCTCTACAAAATCTACTGCATTAATATTGTCATTTTCTAATGCCTCTTGAAGTCTGTTAAGCCAAAGGTCAATTCCTTGTTCTTTTTGAGCGCCGTGTTTGTATTTAAAATGTGCCGCATAGCCTTTCTCTGCAATTTCGTGCATGCGCTCAGAGCGAATTTGCACTTCTATCCATTTCCCTTTGGGCCCCATTACGGTAATGTGTAGGGCTTCATAACCAGTGGTTTTTGGAGAGGTAATCCAATCTCTAAGCCTTACTGGGTTAGGGGTAAAGTGATCGGTTACAATAGAATAAATTTTCCAAGCCAAGAATTTTTCGTCTTCTGGGGCGGAGGCATAGACAATTCTTATGGCGAATTTGTCATAAATTTCATCGAATGTAACCTGTTGTTTGAGCATTTTTCTCCTGATGGAGAAAATAGATTTCATGCGCCCTTTAATCGTGTAATTAAACTTTTCCTTAGCCAGAGAGTCCTTGATACTTCTAGTAAAGTCATCTATATACTTTTGTTGATCTTCTTTACTTTCTTCAATTTTATCTGAAATATCATTAAATACCTCAGGCTCTGTATATTTTAAACTGAGGTCTTCAAGGGCTGTTTTAATATTGTACAGTCCTATTCTATGGGCTAAAGGGGCGTAGATATACAAAGTCTCTGAAGCAATTTTCAGTTGTTTGTACTCCGGCATGGAGTCCATGGTGAGCATGTTGTGGTAACGGTCTGCTATTTTAATGATAATAACCCTTACGTCGTCGTTTAGGGTTAACAACATTTTTCTAAAATTCTCCGCTTGTTGGGAGATATTCATGTCTTTTTTAAGGTGTGCAATTTTAGTGAGACCATTCACAATTTTGGCTACTACAGGACCAAATAAACGTTCAATGTCTGGTAAAGTGTATGAGGTGTCTTCTACTACATCGTGAAGTAGAGCAGCCGCAATTGAGGTAGCGTCTAACCCAATTTCAGAGGCGACAATTTTAGCTACAGCGATAGGGTGAAAGATATAAGCTTCACCAGATTTCCTTCTTTGGTCGCTGTGGGCCTCCACTGCAGTGTCAAACGCCAATCGAATGAGTTTTTTGTCGTCTTCACTCAAGGACTGATAACTAATGCGCAGGAGTTCTTTATACTCCTTGGCAATGGCCTTATTTTCTGCAATAATTTCTAGCTCACTTAACATACCATAAAGATATTAAATCTCCGAAATATCTCTCTGTCTTATGGCCTCAAATATCAGGATTCCTGCCGCGACAGATACATTCATGGAATCTATCTTGCCTCGCATGGGAATGCGAATGTTTTGGTTGGATTGTTCCAACCAAATCGCTTCTAAACCAGTGGCTTCTGTGCCCACTACAATAGCGGTCGTATCTCTGTAAGACACTTCTGTGTGGGGTTTAGAAGCTTGCAGCGCAGCTGCATACACATTCGCTTTTGCTGCATGTAAATAATCCAACACTTCTGAACTTGTTCCCATAGCTACTGGAACAGTAAAAACACCCCCGACTGAGGAACGGATTACATTGGGATTGTAGAGATCTGTTTTTGGGTTTGCAATGATAACGGCGTCTAGCTTTGCGGCATCGGCCGTGCGGAGCAAGGCCCCAATATTACCAGGCTTTTCAGGGGCTTCTGCCACAAGAAACAAAGGGTTTTTGGAAGCGACTTTCAAATCCGAAAGTGTATGAGACTTGGTAGCAGCAACGGCAATAATACCCTCGGTACTGCTTCTTTGTGCCAATTTTTCAAAGGCAGCTCCAGACAAAACAATCGGAACGATCACTCTTTGTTGCACTGCTAATTTTTTTAATATTCCCGATAGTGCATGGGGACTTAAAATGGCGGGTTCATAATAGAATTCTAAGATCTGGTAGTGACATTCTATGGCCAATTCCAATTCTCTTACCCCCTCGATGATGAATTTTTGGGCTTGTATTCTGGCCCTAGATTTTTCCTTGAGGCGAAGCATCTCCTTTACCTTGGGATTTTGAGCACTTTGTATGACGCTATGGGTTTCCATGCCACAAAAGTAGCCTATTTTGAAAATAAAAAAGGGGGCTTTTTACAAAAAGCCCCCTTGATTTTTAAAATGTAGTTCAAAATGGTTAATCCGTTTTTTCGGAACTGTTGTATTTTCCCATATAGCGCTTCCAAAGCTCTGTTTGGTGGGTTTCTAAAGACAATTGTCTGCCTTGAATAAAAGCATGACTCACTAGATTGGTGCGCATGTCTAAGGCGTCTCCTTCAGATACAAATAGGGTAGCGCTTTTACCCACTTCTAAACTGCCAAATTCTTGATCAATACCTAGAATTTTCGCTGCATTTAGGGTGATTAAGGAAAGTGCTTCTTCTTTATCCATTCCTTGTCCAACCACTTGACCTGCGTAAAAAGGCAGGTTTCTATTTTGAAAATTTGCTGCGTCTGCATTTTGAATGCTCACTAAAATTCCAGCGTCTGCTAACAATTTAGGTAGTTTGTATGGCTGGTCGTAATCTGCGTCATCTGAATCAGGAAGGTTGTGAGTGGCTTCTACCAAAACAGCAATATTGTGTTTCTTTAAAAAAGGAATCACTTTATAAGCTTCTGAACCACCTACAATAACAATCTCCTGAACGCCTAATTTCTTAGCTGTGCTTACCGCGTCCATAATTTCCTTATCTCCGTTTGCGCCAATAAAGAGTTTTTTAGATCCGTCAAACAAGCCTTTAGCTGCTTGGAAAGGGGCATTTTTTTCTGAGGAAAGTGCGTCGTTATACACTTTTGCATTTTCCATAAAAACTACAAAGGCGTCTATATCTCTCTTGTAATTGTTATTGGGTTTAAGACCTGGATCTTCTCCCATCCACCAGCGACCTCTTCTAAAAGAGCTGGGCCAGTTCATGTGAACAGCGTCGTCTGTTTTTACTACGGCGTCTTCCCAGTTCCACGCATCTAATTGCATGACAGAAGAAGTCCCTGAAACAAAACCGCCTTTTGGAGACACTTGGGCCAATAAAATCCCATTGGGGCGCATACTTTCTACAACTTTAGACTCTGCGTTGTAGGCAATTAAAGACCTCACATGAGGAATAATATCCCCAATCTCATCTTGGTCATCTGTAGCTCTTACGGCATCTATTTCTACCAATCCCAAAGAAGAACAGTTGGCAATAAACCCAGGATATACGTGTTTGCCATTGGCATTAATTACCTCACCTTCAGTAGGGGTGTTGGTCCCTCCAATCGCTGTGATAATACCAGATTTAAATACCAAAGTGGCATTTTCTATGACATTTCCATTACCAATATGTGCAGTGGCACCAGTAATGCTAATCGCAGTCTCTTGTGTTCCTGCGGGAGTCTGTTGTGCCCATATATTTGAACTAGCCAGTGTAAGGGCTAGTGCGAGCAAACTATTTTTAAAATATTTCATACGATTCATTTTTTCAATTAATTTAATCTAACATAGTGTCACAGTGAAACTCCACCTTCATGCTTCGCTTAGGTGCTTGTGTAGGAGCACCGCTCTTTTTATCTGCAATCATCATTTGAATTAAGGTGTTTTTTTCTTTTTGAATAGCCACCCTTTGTGATTGGTCTGTCTCTAAATCAAAGTAAGTAACCCCTTCAATCATGGTTTTTTCTGCTTTAGCATATACAGACATTGGATGGTTGTTCCAAAGGACTAAATCTGCATCTTTTCCAACGGCTATACTACCCACTTTATGGTCTACATGTAATAGTTTGGCTGGATTGATTGTGACCATTTTCCAAGCTTCTTCTTCAGACATGCCGCCGTATTTCACTGTTTTAGCAGCTTCCTGGTTCAGGCGTCTAGACATTTCAGCGTCGTCTGAGTTAATCGCAACGGTTACGCCTTGGCTGTGCATAATAGCAGCATTGTAAGGAATGGCGTCGTTTACTTCATATTTATAAGCCCACCAGTCAGAAAAGGTAGAGCCGCCAACTCCGTGCTCCGCCATTTTGTCTGCTACTTTATAGCCCTCCAAAATATGCGTAAACGTGTTTACCCTAAAGTTAAATTGTTCGGCAACTTTGAGCAGCATATTAATTTCGCTCTGCACATAAGAGTGGCAGCTAATAAATCGCTCTCCATTCAAAATTTCTGCCAACACTTCCATTTCCTCGTCATAACGATAAGCTTGCTTGCTTTTTTTCTTAGCGTCGTATTCTTTGGCACGTTGGAAGTAGTTTATAAACATTTGTTCTACCCCCATTCTCGTTTGAGGAAAACGGCTGTAAGAAGACCAATTGGATTGTTTTACGTTTTCACCTAAGGCAAATTTTATAAAGCCAGGGGCTTCTTTAAAAACCAATTCATCTGCAGTAGCTCCCCACCTTAGTTTAATGATGGCCGAGCGTCCTCCAATGGGATTAGCAGAACCGTGTAGGAGTTGCATGGTCGTTACTCCACCAGCTAAATCCCTATAAATACCCATGTGCTCAGGATCTATAACGTCTTCCATTTTTACCTCAGCAGTACTGTTTTGCCCGCCTTCATTCACTGCTTTTAAAGCAATGTGAGAGTGTTCATCTATAATACCAGCGGTAAGGTGCTTTCCGGTAGCATCTATGATTTTGGCATTTCCCGCAGCGAGATCTTTACCTATTTTAACGATTTTTCCATTTCTGACAAGTACATCTGTATTGTCTAATATTCCAGCGTCTTCTGAGGTCCAAACCGTAGCATTTTTAAACAAGGTGTTTTCTGCTGTAGGTCTGTTTTTATAACCATAGCCCACATTTGGAAAAGTAACTGGCATTACTTCAGGCGCACTAGTAATGGCCGCTTCTTTTTTGCTTTCAAACGCACTTGTTTTAGTCGCGGTAAAAAGGGCTTCTGCACCGTCCTCTTTTACGATAGTCCCTTCAATAGGAGCATTTTTGCTAGCCAATGCAGAGAGTCTAAATTTTCCATCTCCAGCTTCATTGGTGATGGTCATATACATCCATCCCTGATTATAAGTCAGTTTTGTTTTTAGGTTGGTGCTGTCTTGAGTTAGTTTTGCAGCGGGCTTCTCCATATCTCCGCTGATGTTAAGCGTCCATGATTGGTCTTCAAAATTCAGTGTGTAATTCCCCCTAATATCTACAATATCCTTGTCTTTAAGGATGTTGTTAGTTCCTTGAACCCAGTTTTCAAAAATGTCTGAATCTTCCTCAAAAATATCACCAGAAGTCACCAAGAAATTGGCCATAGCGCCAGGCTTTAAGTGGCCCAAATCTTTTCTGTTTAATAATTGTGCTGGTCTTGTAGTCAGGGCCTCCAATGCTTTGGTTTTGTCTAAACCGTATTGCACAGATTTTCTCAGGTGGCTCAAAAAGTTTTTCCCACCCTCAAGTCCATGGGCAGTCAGTGTAATAGGCACCCCAGCCTTTTGAAGGCTAGAAGGATTAGAAGGGGCCTGATTCCAAGCCCTCATGTCTTCTAAAGAGACATAATTTGCCTGGTATGGATCTTCCACATCATAGGCTTTAGGAAAATTAAGCGGTACAATAATAGTGGCATTAGTAGCTTTTATAGCAGCCAAATCTTCGTAGCTGTCTCCACCTCCAAGTATGGCAAATGGTATCTGATACGCGTCTCCAATTTTGTCTGCCCTCACAATATTTCCTTTGTCTCCTGCGTCAAAAATGGCCAAACTATTTTTCTGCGCATTAAAGGCTTCAATGGAACGGTCTCTGGTATTGCTGTTACCTTTTCCATACCAATCAGCATCTGAAAAAAACTGTCTCAAGAGCGCCATAGCCCCCATGAGTGACCCTGGATAAGATTGACTTTTTGCAGTACTCTTTCTAAAAGAAAAGTATTGCGCTGAACGGCTAGAAAGCACCCTTTGAGCGTCTGTTTCAATGGTATTTAGCGCAATAAGCGCCCCACTTCCTCTAGCCACACCGTCTTGAATATGTGTATTGACTACCCCAAATCCTTGAGACATGAGATCTTTAGCAGCCTTAGCATTAAAACTAAATTGATCTATGGCGTTATTTTCTGGCATAATATGGTCATTCCAATAAAAACCTTCTCTAGTGGGTTCGTATTGTGAGCCTCTTCCGCCTCTGGCCGATGCCGGTTTACTTACCCCAAAATCTGAGAATAAGTCTATAAAGGAAGGATAAATGGTTTTACCACTCAGGTCAGTGACCACCGTCTGAAGTGGAATTTGAACGTTTTTACCCACAGCCACAACTCGGCCATTTTTAAGTAACAAAGTACCTTTTTCAATGATTTCAGTTGGACTGGTATAAATAGTCGCGTTTGTGAGGGCGGTGTAGTGGTTGTTAGCTACTTTTACCCCGTCGTTTTTTGGGAAATAGTCTTGAGAAAAGCCAATACTACTGACAAGGCATAACCCAAGGACAAGCATTTTTAATTTCATGGAAATAACATTTAGTTGGTTTATATGAGTCGCTTTTTACAGCGTCTTAAAGATAGTAGAAAGTGATTTAATAGCGCTACGCAATACGGCTTTTTTTAGATTCACTTCAATAGGAGGTAAGCGTGTTTCAATGGGGGGCAATTTCTTTTTATACAGGGTATTGCGCGTGGTATGCCAAAAGTAACTGAACAATTTGCCCATAACTTTTTACGCCCTGCGCTTGGTTGTTCATTTTTAAAAAGCGATTAAAAATAGATTCAAAATAGGGACTTAAGGGATTTTGATACATTTCCCAAAAGCGGTTAGATTCCTGGAAATTTTTTATAACCCCAGGGTTTAAAAGGGCAATAAATTCCTGTTGACGCTTTGGAGATTCTCTATAAACATCCCTTAAGCAGTAAGAAAGGGCTAGGGTAGTGCTGGCATAATTAAAGTACAGATCTGGGTGATGAATACCGGCCAAATAGCCAATAAAATTGGTATCTCTCTCAGACGCATACCCTAGCTGATGCGCCATTTCGTGCGTAGCTACCACAGGCAATCTATAGGCTGGAATCTTTTGATTCACCTGCGCCTCTAGGGTAAAAGGATTGAGGTAGCCCGCATAACCCATATAAGAGAGGGGTCTGGCAAACACACTCTTTTTAACGGCGGTGTGCTGGTAGGTTAACGAAGGATATTTTTGTTCTAAAACCTCATATCCCTGAATTCCCATGGATAAAATTTCTTTAGTCTGGTAAGGTATTTTCACTGCGTTTAAAGAATCTAAGGCTATTTGTTTGTGCAGAAGATTGGCTTTCAGAACAAGCGCCTCAGTTAGATTATAAAGAGCCAGACTGTCTTTTGAAGCGCTGCTTAAATCTAAACTTTCATTTAGGGGAGTTCTGTGGTAATTAAGCCCCCAGCTGAGGTTGAAAACTAGGTAAAATATGGAAACAGCCGTTCCAGCAAAAAGTAATAGGCTCTTTATAGGCGTTTTCCCCCTGAGGTGTTTTCGAATTCTTATAAGCCCCCAAAGAGCTACTACAATATATATAAGGTCTCCTATGGATAGGGGAAAACGCCCCAGTACAAATCTCAATCCCTCTGACCAATACACATAAAAACTCCTGCTGTAGTAGGTTTCAATGAGCGCTGGATAGTCACTTACCCATTGCACTAAATAATACAAGGGCAGAAAAGAAAAAGCTAAGAGCCAACGACCAAACTTGGGAAAATCCATAGGTTAAAAGTACATTTTTATTTAGGATAATGATATTTGTATAAAATGCATTTACTTAAAATTCTGCTCACTGAGACCGACTAAACCTCTCCAGTTTTCTTTAACTTCGCTCAAAAATATTTTATGAGTGAGCATAGCTTAATATCAGCCTTAGAACCGCGTTTACTGTGGCAATCTTTTGTGGCCTTGAATGAGGTGCCCAGGCCCTCAAAAAAAGAGGAGCGGGTCATTGCCTTTATGTTAGATTTTGCCAAATCTTTGGGTTTGGCGGTAGATCAGGATGCAGTGGGTAATATTCGGGTCCTAAAGCCTGCAACAGCTGGCATGGAATCTTTGCCAGTAGTGACCTTGCAGTCCCACCTAGACATGGTGCACCAAAAAAATAAGGAGACTGTTTTTGATTTTGACCTTCAGGGCATTCAAATGTTTTTGGAAGGAGATTGGGTCAAAGCGAAAGGTACCACTCTGGGTGCAGACAACGGGATTGGAGTGGCCGCTATTATGGCTTTGCTGCAATCTACAGATATCCCACACGGACCTTTAGAAGCCCTCTTTACAGTAGATGAAGAAACTGGAATGACAGGAGCCAAGGGTCTGGCAGAAAATTGGCTGAGCGGAAAGTACCTCTTAAATTTAGATACAGAAGACGATGACGAAATTTCCATGGGTTGCGCTGGAGGAATAGACATTACCATTAGCGCCTCTTTTGACACAGTTGCTTTGGGGATTGACCTGGTTCCTTTTCAACTTAAAATTGCCGGTTTACAAGGAGGACACAGTGGTATGGATATTCACAAAGGTTTTGGAAATGCGAACCTCATAGCCAATGACTTATTAGCGTCTTTCTCCGAGAAGTTTAGTGTGCAATTGGTTTCTATTAATGGAGGGAGTCTTAGAAATGCCATACCACGTGAAAGCATTCTTTCTTTTGTAGTACCTAAAAGTCAAAGGGCCTCTTTAGAAGCCTTTGCTGCCGTACAAATTCATGAGGCTATTAAGGCTTTTGCTGAGGTAGAGCAAGATTTAAATATCTTGTTGACTGCTAATGACACTACAGATCATATGGGCTTGTCTGTATCAGATACGCTTTCACTCTGTAAGCATATTAAAGGGGTTCATCATGGGGTGTACCAATGGAGTGCTTCGGTTCCAGATCTAGTAGAGACTTCTAATAATGTGGCACGTGTAACCCTTTCTAAAGGGGTACTAGAGATTGCTTGTTTGTGTAGGTCTGCAGTGGAACGTGCTAAGATGGATCTGGCTCATAAAATTAAAGATGGTTTTGATTCTGATATATTTGAAGTGAAATTCTCAGGAGACTATCCTGGTTGGGCACCCAACGTCAATAGTAAACTGCTTAAAACTGCCTCTGGCCTATATGAGTCCATGTTTCAAGAGACCCCTAGGGTAGTGGCTTGCCATGCCGGTTTGGAATGTGGTCTTTTAGGAGCTCATTACCCGGAAATGGACATGGTGAGTTTTGGCCCAAATATTAGGGGAGCACACTCTCCAGATGAAAAGGTGTCTGTGACTTCTGTCCAGAAATTTTGGGGCTATTTATGTCAATTACTCACACAGATTTCTTAAAAAAATCAAATAAAAAAGGGGGCTTTAGCCCCCTTTTTTTATCTTTTTGGTAAATTATTCTACAATTTCAAGCTCAAAGAACAAGTTGGAATTTGGCGGAACAACAGCGCCTCTTCCAGCACTTCCATAGCCTAAATGAGCAGGGATAAACACACGAATTTTATCTCCAAAGTTCATACTTAACAGGCCTTCTCTAAACCCTGGGATTAATTGTGCGTCCTCTTTGTAGTCCATTGGGAATGGACCATACATGCCTGCTGCCTTTCTATTTGGATCATAACTATTGGTTTCTTTGGCAATAGATTCAATATTGGTGTCTACAATGGTGCCGTTTTCTAAAAATCCAGCGTAGTACACATTTACTTTCTCTCCCATAGATGGTCTAATACCATTGCCTTCTTTTATTTTGAAAATTCCCAATCCAGAAGCGGTAATAGTAGCCTTTGCTTTTTGAGCCGCAATCTCTTCTAAAAAGGCCGCTTTCTTGGCCATGTTTTCTTTTTCAGCAGCAGCAATTTCGTCAAAATAAGCAGCCATAACTTTATTGGCGTTAAATTTTCTAGCATCGGAACCATTCCTGATAATAGTCACCGTTTCCATTACAACAGGAGTATTTGGTTTGGTATTGGTAACCGGCACATTGGCTATGGAATCTACCACTTCTAGTCCTTCAATAACTTCTCCAAAAACAGTGTGCACCCCGTCTAACCATGGAGTAGCTTGGTGGGTTATGAAAAACTGACTCCCATTAGTGCTTGGACCTCCGTTGGCCATAGACAGAACACCCATTTTGGAGTGGGTGAGGGTCTCGTCAAATTCATCTTTGAATTTATATCCAGGGTTCCCAGTACCGTTGCCTAGGTAGTCTCCCCCTTGAATCATGAAATCTTTCATGACCCTATGGAAAGTTAAACCGTCGTAAAATTTCTTTCCTTTAAATTGCTCGTCTACAAAAGTATTGGTTCCCTCTGCTAATGACACAAAGTTGGCCACTGTAACGGGTGTTTTTTCTGCTTCTAGTTTCAGAACAATCTCTCCTTGAGCGGTCTTAATATTGGCGTAAATGCCGTCTGCAAGATCTGGTCTTTGACTGGTTTTACAACTGGCTAATAGCAGCGCAAATAGAACGAATATAGAGGTGGTTTTTTTCATTGTTATTGGATTTATTTTTCTAATTGATTTTTGTAATTGGGTAATAATGTTTTAAAGTGTGCTATGGTATTTTCTAAAGAGTCATCACTTCTACCTCCGGCAGCATTGTCGTGACCTCCACCGTTAAAATGAGCTCGAGCAAATTCATTGACAGAGAAACTTCCCTGAGACCTAAAAGAGATTTTAACTATTTTCTCCGCAGCATTTTCTATAAAAATTACTGCAAATACAATATCCTCAATACTGAGTCCATAATTTACTAAGCCTTCAGTATCTCCTTTTTTATAGTCGTATTGGTCCAGCTCTGCCTGGCTCAAATGAATTATTGCTGTGTGAAACTCCGGAAGTATCTCCATGTTTTTGAGCGCACAGCCCAATAAATGTAGTCTGCTAGGGCTATTGGTATCATAAATGGCCCTGTGAATAGTCGCGTTTTGGGCACCCTTTTCAATTAGCGCAGCAGCTACTTTGTGCGTGGTAGCCGTAGTAGCGGCAAACTTAAAAGACCCTGTATCTGTTAGAATTCCGGTATAAAGGCAGTTGGCTATTTCTGTAGTGATTTTGTCTAAATCTTCCATGGATTCCATGAAGTGATACACCATCTGGCAAGTGGCACAAATGCTGGTATCTGAATAGGTATAGTGGGCATATGAGTCTGGTTGTTGGTGGTGGTCTATCATGACAAAAGTAGTCTTCAGACGCTCCAAATTTACTTGCATGTCATGCCCTACTCTAGAGAGGTGGTTAAAGTCTAGGGTAAAAACAAAAGAAGCTTCTTCCAGTGTTTTTATCGCAAGGTCTCTATCGTTCTCAAAATTAAGAATGGTTTCAAAGCCAGGCATCCAGTGTAAAAATGAAGGGGCTTCATTAGGAGAAATTACTACTGCTTCGTGGCCTAGCTGTTTTAGGTAGTGATAAAGCGCAAGGGTAGAGCCAATAGCATCTCCATCTGGATTTCTGTGAGGTATAATGGCTATTTTTGCCGGTGTGGCCAATGCACTTTTTAAGGCCTTATAATCTATTGTAATCATTGGCGTAAATATACAATTTTATCCTAGAGACTTTTGTTTCATTTACTTAATTTTACCATTAAACAACTCATATATGACGCCTAAATTCCACTTTCAAAGAGCTTCACTATTCTTACTTATACTGATATTTGTCAATTTTTTGCAAGCCCAGCAGTCTCCCAGTTTTACTGTCGCTTTTGGATCCTGCAACAGGACAGATCTGCCCAATAATCTATGGGACGACATTTACAACAGCCAGCCAAACCTTTTTATTTGGGGGGGAGACAATGTCTATGCAGATACAGCCAATATGAAAAAGCTTGCGGCTTTTTATAAGCAATTAAACGAGCAGCCAGGATACGCGAAAATCACTGCTGAGATTCCAGTAATTGGCACTTGGGACGACCATGATTACGGCATGAATGACGGTGGCGTTCATTTCAAAGCCAAAGCCGCCAGTCAATCGGTATTCTTAGATTTTATGAGGGTGGCTAAAGATAGCCCTCGAAGAAAGCAAGAAGGCGTTTATTGGGCACACCATTACAAAACTGAAGACCTTTATATTAAGGTATTGGTTTTAGATACCCGGTATTTCAGGTCAGACCTCACACCAGATAATGAAACTTCAAAGCGAAACAAGCCCAATCCTTACGGACAAGGGACTATGCTTGGAAAGGCTCAATGGGAATGGTTGGAAAATGAACTTCAGGATGCAGCACCAGACGTTACTTTACTGGTGAGCAGTGTACAATTTTTATCTAATGAGCACGGTTTTGAATGTTGGGGAAACTTCCCTCATGAGGTAGATAAATTAGAGCAAATGCTAGTGAATTCGTCGTCTCAGAACGTAATAATACTCTCTGGTGATCGCCATATATCTGAGATTTCTAAAAAGCAAGTTCCCGGATTGTCTTATCCATTAATCGATTTCACCTCAAGTGGTCTTACCCATGCTTACACAAAGTTCAAAGGAGAGTCAAACCCTTACAGAACCTCAAAAGTGGTGTCAGAAGAGAGCTTTGGTTTGCTAGAGTTTTATGCAGCAGAGCGAAAATTAGTCATGAAAATGGTCACAGATGGAGGCCTCACGGCCGATGCCTTTGAAATGCATTTTTAAAAACATCTCATAGCTTTTATTGTTGTTGTCATAAAAAAAGCAGTATTTTTGCAAAAAATTTTTAAGATGATTCAAAACAGAACCTTTACCATGATTAAGCCAGATGCAGTAGCTAACGGACATATTGGTGGTATTTTAGAAAAAATTACGGCAGCAGGTTTCAAAATTGTAGCCATGAAGTACACACAGTT
>JAQWTF010000124.1:0-2314 GCA_029242825.1 Flavobacteriaceae bacterium
CAACAAACCTATAAGCAAGGCAATGGTACTGTAAATTTCTTGTAAATGGGACTGAATAAAAGCGTTCATTTGATAAGTTTTTTAAGAGTTGCTGAAGTATATTTTATTATTTAAACTAAGCTATGGTATTCAGAATGAGTTGTGTGGCAAAAGTCCTCACAGGTATTCAGCTTCGCCTAAGAGTTTTTTTAGGGTGGCGTAAACTTTTTGAGTAGGAAGTCCTACTACATTGTTATAACTCCCTTCTATGCTACTAATTCCAATTAATCCGAGCCATTCTTGAATCCCATAGGCACCTGCTTTATCGTAAGGCTTGTAATGGTCTACATAGTAGTTAATTTCTTTTTGAGACAAATCTGTGAAAGTAACTTTGGTGGCTTCATTACATAGGATTTTTTTACCTTGATAGGTAAAACAAACAGCGGTGTACACCCAATGCGTATCTCCAGAAAGACTAGAAAGCATAGCTATGGCTTCTTCTCGATCTTTTGGTTTTCCCAGGGCCGTTTCTTTGTGCCAAACAATGGTGTCAGAAGTTATGAGCACCGCATTACCTAAATCTTTATTAGAAAAGGCACTTGCCTTTAATTCAGCCAAATAAGCAGGTATTTCTTGTGCTAGAATCTCGGGAGGAAACACTTCTTCTATTTCCTTTACTTGAATGACTACAGAAAGACCCATATCTTCAAAGAATTTTTTTCTTCTTGGTGATCCTGAGGCTAAAATAATTTTATGCTGGGGGTAGTGTAAGGACATGGGTTAAATGATTGCTGTTAAAAAGGAGTATTTAATCTGTTTGAGCGTCTGTGTGAGCGGTCCATTTCCCTTGAACTTTAAGTACCTGCTCTATGACATCTCTTACGCAGCCGGATCCACCATTGATATGAGAAATATATTTTGAGACCGCTTTCACCTCAGGCACCGCATTTTGCGGGCAGCTTGCTAGCCCTATGAATTGCATGGGTGGAATGTCTGGAATGTCGTCTCCCATGTATAGCACTTCCTTAGGGTCTATTCCATAGCCATCTAAATATTCGTGTAAAGGCTCCATTTTATCATGGGCACCCATATAGATGTCCTTTACGCCTAATGCCTTAAAACGTTCTCTGACGCCTTCATTAGTCCCTCCAGAGATAAGACAGATTCTAAACCCCTGATTTAAAGCTGCTTTTACGGCATACCCATCCTTTACGCTTACTTTTCTCAGAAGTTCACCACTACTTGTAATGAGTACTTGTCCGTCTGTGAATACGCCGTCAATATCAAAGATAAAGGTGGTGATTTTAGGTAATAATTCTTTATAATTCATGCTTGTATTTTTCTTGAATAGCCTCGCTAATATATTGGTAAATCTTTTTTTGATCCTCTGTGGAGAGTGATTTCATATGAGCATTCATGGTGTTGGTGTCTCCACGTCTTGCCGGTCCTGTCTGAGCTACTTCTGGACCAATTGTTAGGGCGTTTTTAACTGTTTGTTCCATTAACGGACCCAATAACTCAAAAGGGACTTCTTGATTTTTACAGAATTCAGCGGCTTGTGTGTACAGAAAATTAGAGAAATTATTGACCCAAACAGCCGCTAAATGAAGGGAACGTCTTTTAGAGGAATTCATGGCTAAGGAACGGTTACTTACTTCAGTGGCCAACGAAAAGAGCGTCTGAAAAACACTTTCATTGACACCCTCAATGAGCAGCGGGATCTCTTTAAAACTCATTATCTCTGACGCGCCAAAGGTTTGCAAAGGATAAAAGACTCCTCTGTTGGTGTGATGGTTCAAGGCCTCTATAGAGACACTACCAGACACATGACAGACAATACCTTGGGGAACATTAATGCGACTAGACACCTCTTCAATCGCATGATCTGAAACAGCAATAAAAACTAATTGCTCTTTAATAGGTGCTTTGAAATCAGTTCTCGTTGGGGTGTTTTTAAAATCTTCTAATGCTTTTTCGTTTCTGCCTAATACCAGACATACCTCATAGCCATTCAAAGAACTAAAAATTCTGAATAACTGAAAGGCTAGTCTACCACTCCCTATAATTGCAATGGAAATCATACTCAAAAATAGGATAAATATGCGGGTTAATAAGGACTTTAAATAGTTTTTATAAACTGTTTTTAGCATATAATTAAGTGGAAAAAAGAGAAAAAGGCCGTACTTTTATGCACAAAAATTGCCCCTTATATCATGATTGAAACCCTAAAGAAAATACTGTTCTCCACCAGGCTCATGTCTGTACTGTTTATTGCGTTCGCCACTGCCATGGCTTTTGGAACTTTTATTGAAAGTTGGTACTCTACCGAAACCGC
>JAQWTF010000135.1:0-2295 GCA_029242825.1 Flavobacteriaceae bacterium
TAAAAAGCATAAAACTTTAATTATGAAATACTTAAAATATATTTTAATGGCTGCGGTTTCTCTTGTGGTGATTAATGTTTGGTTTTTTAGATTTAATAATCCAACTATTTACAGAGGCGGAAAGGCAATGAATATGATGGAGGAATTTGCTGTTTATGGACTCAATGAAACCATGGTATACCTCATTGGAGGCTTAAAAATATTGGCTGCTTTGGGCTTAATAATTGGTTTTGTGAAAAGAAAAGCCATACTTCCTTCTGCTGCATTAATGGGCGCGCTTATGTTGGGTGCTGTCTTTATGCATTTTAAAGTGAGCGATGAAGCTATTAAATTTTTACCTGCGGGTCTAATGTTTGTTTTTAGCTTAAGTATTATTTTACTCAACAGGGTAAGACAACTTTCTTAGTTGATCCTATGGATTCAAATGGGCATTGGTGAGAGCCTATCTTTAAAATGAAAGCCCCTCATTGTCTATTTAAAAACAATTCATGCTACCCTTTTTAAAACCGTGCAAGAATTCGTTTTTGGCCCTTTGTAGTTAATTATTCCTCTCTTTTAAACAAAAAACTTGGCGTTTTGTAATCCTTAGGTAACTGATCTGCAGGAATGGTGCTTTGGTTTCCATCTCTGGCTGCCCTGTAATGTGGAGACATAATTTCTATACCCGCCTCGTTACAAAAATCTTGAATGTTGGCGTGTAAGTTAGAATAAATAGTGGCTTGTTTGTTGGGCTCCCTAGTATAAGCATTTATTTGGTAGGACACATAAAAGTCATCTAAGCTTGTTTGGAGTACAAATGGGGCTGGATCATCTAATAATAAGGGAGTTTTTAGCGCTGCTTTAATCAGTACTGCTTCCATTTTTCTCCATGGAACGTCATACCCAATGGTAATAGTGGAATGCATGATAAGTCCCTTTTCTGGGGCGTCACTGCTGTAATTAATAGTGTGACTGTTCATTACCGTAGCATTGGGAATGGAGATAATTTCGTTTTTTGTAGTCCTCACTCTTGTAACCAACATGTTTTTTTCAATAACGTCTCCAGATATACTGCCAATTTTTACCCGGTCGCCCATTTTAAAAAGGCGCATATAAGTCAGTACTAGCCCTGCGATAATATTGGACAGTGACCCGGCAGATCCAAAGGTAAATAAGAATCCAAGAAATACAGATACTCCTTGGAAAACAGGAGAGTCAGATCCAGGTAAGTACGGGAAAATCACCACAATCATAAAGGCAAATACCAATACCTTTACAATCTGATAGGTGGGTGCTGCCCAGTCCGAATAGAAGCCAGGGAGCTTTAAATTTTCTTGTTGTATTTCTAATTTTAAAAAGTACAAACCTTTAAGCACATACCTAAAGACTACAATAATAACGATTACAGTAATGAGGTTAGGTAGGTAATTCCACAACCCTAGACCAATGTCTTTTAAGGGATCTAACACATAACCAAATAGGGTCTGGGCCATATCTTTAGTCCAAGGGAAAATTCCGAATAAAATGGGGAGCGCTATGTACACGGTACTCAGTACTACAAGCCACTTTAGAACAGTGTTTAAATTAATAAGGACTGCTACCTGTCTTGAGGCATCAAACAGTGTGTAGTCTTTAATTTTTATTCCCTTAATGCGATTATTTTCTTGTGCGTGAATTTTAATGGCAGTCCATCTAAAGGCTATAAAGATGTATTTAATAATCAGATAGGTAATAATGAGTACCAGTAGCGCCAAACCAAACTCTTTTAATAAGGTGATGATATTGGTTTCATTCTGATAATTCAAAATGGCCTCTGAAATAATCTTTTGATACTTAATACTCAAGTCTGCAGCATTCATTTTAGACCAAAGTGCGTCTTCCTCAGAAATACTGGTGACAATCTGATCAGAATATACCAGATTTAAAATATTGTATTCGCTCTCTACAACTAGGCTGTCTGTAGAGAAATCCCTTAATCCAGCAAGGCTTTGAATTCTTTCACGGACGGCTTTGGCGCGCTCCTTAGGAGAGAAGCTCCCCAAGCGGCTGTAAACAGTAAATAAGGTGTCTTTAAAAAAGCCCGTTACTGGCACCCCTTTATTAGTCGCTCTTAAAGCTTCTACTTCTCTTTTTTTGGAGGCCAATCGCTCTGTTTCTTGGGAGCTAATAGCGTCTAGTTGGGCCTGTAGGGTTTCTTTTTTTAGGTTGTCTGTAGTTTTAAGGCTCTGAATTTCTGCCAATAACTCCGCTTTTTTTACAGAGTCTGCCACCCTTTGGTTTTCAATGAGCTGTATTTTTGTATTGTATTGCTCCAGA
>JAQWTF010000172.1:0-4846 GCA_029242825.1 Flavobacteriaceae bacterium
CACCCGTGCGCCACTCGTCAGCAAATTAGCAAGCTAATTCCTGTTACCGTTCGACTTGCATGTGTTAGGCCTGCCGCTAGCGTTCATCCTGAGCCAGGATCAAACTCTTCATCGTTGTTTGTTAAATAATTTCTAACAACCGTAATAAAAAACTCTTTCCCAAACTCTTTTTAAGGATAATTTAATTCAATCTTATTGTAAAACCATATCGCTATGATTCTACGCGCTGTCTTTTCAATATGTCTATGAACTTGTTTTTTTATTGTTGCTCTGTCTCCCAAAGCGGGTGCAAATATAGAACGAGTTTTTCGATTTAAAAGGCAAAAATAAAAGTTTTTTAAATTTTTTTTCGCCCTCTTGTCAAAAGCACTTAAAACCAGTCATTTGCATCCTCAAAAAAAATGAGGGAAATAAAAATAGTACAAACAAATGAAGCTTACAAGAATTATGGAGACTTTTTTTCAGTCTTCCATTTATTATACAACTTGGCAAAATCATAATTTAAAGCAGAAGCTTGATACTCTAGCTTATTCTCCACAAAAGCCCTTTGAAGAATGTCTTCTATAAGATAATCTTCTTGGACAAGATCTGGGTGAAACTCCTCTTTCAAAGAGATCTTAAACATTCTTGCTGTGGTGCTATACCAAAAAGCACGCCAACCAGAGCGGAGGTCTTTCACTAAGTCATATGAAGATGAGCCCGTTTGTCTAAAAATTAGTTTAACAAGAATTTGGCCCTCAGATCGGGTAAGCTTCTTTAATTCATCCGAGAAAGTACCTTCTATATACTTTTGCATTTGCTTGGTGTATTTCTTTTTCTTTCTATTAGAAGAAAGCTGCAAAATACTGTCCTGCAAGCTTGTGAGTTTCTCAGCAGCCAATTTAGCATACGGGTACACTTTGATAGTTCTACGCTTAAGCAGTAAATACCTATAAATCTCTTGGGTAGACTGAAACTTCATGTCTGCAAAAACAACTACTTCATTTAAAGGAATAGAGGAAGAGAAATAGGCATCTCCTTGGAGTTTCACAAATTCCTTTTGTGTTTGATTTTGCGATATAGTGTCTTGAGCAGAAGAAACTCCACTACACACAAACACCAAAACAATCATACAAAGCTGTTTCATTCGCTTTAAAAGCCGCTATAATTTGTTTACAAAATTAAGGATAAAGAACAGACAACAGTGCTAAATAAAAGTGAATATTATTACATTAGCAACAAATTTAGAATCATGGAACACAAACCTATAATGACCGACGCTTCTCAAGCGTTTTTAGAAAAATACCTCAATAATGCAGCACCTACAGGTTACGAATGGGAAGGACAAAAGCTGTGGATGGATTATTTAAAACCATATGTAGACACTTTTATTACAGACACATACGGATCTGCAGTAGGGGTTATAAACCCAGATGCTCCTTTTAAAGTGGTCATAGAAGGCCATGCAGATGAAATTTCATGGTATGTAAATTTCATCACAGAAGAGGGACTTATCTACGTGATAAGAAACGGAGGATCCGACCATATGATTGCTCCTTCTAAATGGGTGAACATTCACACAGATAAAGGTATTGTTAAGGGTGTTTTTGGCTGGCCAGCAATACACACCAGGAAAAATGACAAGGAAGACACTCCAAAATTAGACAACATATGCATTGACATTGGTGCTAAAAACAAGAAGGAAGTATTAGAAATGGGAGTACACGTAGGTTGTGTCATTACCTATCCAGACACTTTCCAAGTACTCAATGGCAATAAGTTTGTATGTAGAGCAATAGACAACAGGGCAGGTGGTTTTATGATCGCAGAGGTAGCTCGATTGTTACACGAAAACAAGGTGAAGCTTCCATTTGGATTGTATATCACCAATTCTGTTCAAGAAGAAATTGGCCTAAGGGGAGCAGAAATGATTACCCAAACCATAAAACCTAATATCGCTATTGTCACAGATGTTTGTCATGACACCACTACTCCAATGATCGAGCAAAAAGTACAAGGGCTTACCCAGCTAGGAGATGGACCGGTTATTTCCTATGCGCCTGCGGTGCAAAACAAATTAAGGGCTAGAATTATTGAAACAGCGGAGAAAAACAATATACCGTTTCAAAGAATGGCTTCTTCTAGATCTACAGGAACAGATACAGATGCCTTTGCATATAGCAACGGAGGGGTTGCTTCTGCACTTATCTCATTGCCTTTAAGGTATATGCACACCACCGTAGAAATGGTTCAAAAAGAAGATGTAGAAAATGTCATTAGACTCATATACGAAACGCTTCTAACCATCAAATCTGGAGAGACGTTTAGCTATTTTGACTAAATCATAAGTGTACTTAATAAAAAAAGCATCCGTATAGGATGCTTTTTTTATATCTAAAACTTTAATGGGCATTTAAAAAATAGCTGCAATAGCTTCCATTTCATCTAAAGAATACTCCATCTGGTCCCCACTATCCATATGCTTCAGTACCAAGATATTTTTTTCAATTTCATGAGCGCCTAAAAGCGCTACGTACTGTACTCCTTTTTGGTGGGCGTATTTCATTTGCTTTTGCACCTTACTCGCCGCGGGATACAAGTCACAGGAAATTCCTAATTTCCTTAGCTTATGCACCAATGTCATGGCTTTCAAAGATTCTGAATCCCCGAAATTCACAAAAAACACCTGCGGTCCAGCCAGAATAGCCTTTGGAAACAGATCCAAAGCCTCTAACACCAAATAAATACGGTCCAGACCAAAGGAAATTCCTACGCCACCCACATTCTGAAGTCCAAAAATTCCGGTGAGATTGTCATACCTCCCTCCTCCTCCAATGGATCCCATAGAGACCCCCTCAGGAGCAGAAACTTCTAAAATAGTCCCTGTATAATAATTGAGCCCGCGGGCCAGCGTTACAGAAATAGATACGGAACAGACAGAAAGATTTGTACGAGATAATGCCTTTAAAACATAGGCCATTTCAGAGACTCCTTCTAGGCCTACGGCCGATGTCGCTAAAAATGAGGAGAGCGTATCCAAAACAGCCTCATTAGTGCCTTTTAAGTCAAACAAAGGAGCCGCCATATTAACTGCTTCCTGTGAAATACCCTTTTCAAGCATTTCAATAGCCACTTTTTCTGGACCTATCTTATCTAGTTTATCTAAGGCTACCGTAAAGTCAATGAGTTTGTCTGCAGCACCAATTACAGCTGCTATTCCACTTAATATTTTTCTATTGTTTAGATGAATAACTACCCCCTGGAGACCTAAATCTGAAAAAACAGCGTCGTACAACTGCATCAGCTCTACTTCTTGAAGTAGAGCGCTAGAACCAACAACGTCTGCGTCACATTGATAAAACTCTCTAAACCTGCCTTTTTGAGGCCTGTCGGCACGCCAAACCGGTTGCATCTGGTAACGCTTGAATGGAAAATCAATCTCGTTTTGGTGCATAGCTACATAACGCGCAAAGGGAACAGTCAAGTCATAACGAAGGGCTTTCTCCGAAATTTGTGGTGTTAATGCCTTAATATCCTTAGAGGCTAGCTGCTCATCTGAAACTTTAGACAAGTAATCTCCAGAATTTAAAATTTTAAAAATCAACCGATCCCCTTCTTCACCATATTTTCCCATAAGGGTGTCATAATTTTCAAATGAAGGGGTCTCTATTGGGTTAAAACCATAAAGTTCAAATTGACGCTTTATACAAGACATTATGTATTGTCTCTTGTTCACTTCAATAGGTGAGAAATCTCTAGTACCTTTTGGTATTGTTGGTTTTTGAGCCATATATATCTAATTCTAAAAGCGTGTTATAAAAAGTAAATATCGGTTTAATCTATAAGATTGTCAAACCACTGGTATAAATCGCCCTTAGTGATACTAGCCCCTTGTTTAATTAAATCGAATAACTCCGAGTTTCTAGGGTCTTTGTATGCTTTTGCGGCAGATAAATACTCTACAAAATCTCCCTGATAATTTTTCTTAAACCAAGCAAATCCAGTAGTGGTATTTAAATCAATGTCTGGATTGAGCACTTTAACAGAAATGAGTTTAATCTCTTTCTCAAGTGCCTCAAATAAATGCATGTGTTGGGCACTTATATTTTCTAAATAGGAAACCTTATTCAGTACGCCCTCCCAGATAAGATCACTAAAAACGTCTAACTCCTCCTCAGCCACTTCTGGCTTTTGGACTTTAATCTCTTCCCACTCGGTCGCTGTAATAGACTGGGTGGCCAAGAAATTGATAAATTCTGGGTGCAATTCTTCTAATTGCTCTTTGGTTAAACGGGTATATTTCATTTTGCAAAAATAAAAAAGGCGGTGTAAAAACACCGCCTTTTTTTAATTACATTTAAAAAAATGTTATGCTTCAGCAATTACTTCAAAAGCAATGTCTACAATAACTTCTCTATGTAAACGAACCTGAGCAGTATATGCTCCAGTACGCTTGATAGTTCCACCAGGTACGGTAATAAACTTTTTCTCAATCGCTTGTCCTGCTTTTTCAAAAGCAGCAGCAACATCTATGTTTGAAATAGATCCGAATAATTTATCTCCACCTGCAGTTTTTGCGGTAAGCTTAATCTCTAATTGTTTCAATGCTTCTGCCAATTTATTGGCTTCTGCAACAACTTTTTTCTCTTTATGTGCTCTTTGCTTTAAATTTTCTGCCAATACTTTTTTAGCAGAAGAAGTAGCCATAGCAGCCAATCCTTGAGGAATTAAATAGTTTCTACCGTATCCGTTTTTCACGTTTACAATATCATCTTTAAAACCTAAGTTCTGTACGTCTTCTCTTAATATAAGTTCCATGATGCGTTGCTTTTATTTTAATAAATCACCTACGTAAGGCATTAATGCA